>JANQKX010000539.1 GCA_028280915.1 Kiloniellaceae bacterium | reverse complement strand
CACCATGCGCTTCGTGCCCAAGCACGGCGGCTCTTCCGGCGGCATATCCATCTTTATCGGCGGCTCCAGCGCGGCCCTGCCGGGCGGAGAGGACGCGGCCGGAGATGACGCGGGCGGGGATGACGATCAGTTGCATTGAGTCTTGGTATTGGTTCAAACCATTTGATTTTCCGTAGCGCGGCGGATCGGCGCTTGGATAGACTCGTCCCCATGTCGACGCTAAACTTGGAACATTGGATATTCACTTGGGGTTGTCCGGAGGGTGTCGGCCCATGGCGTTTTTTGTAAGGGCCGTCCCGTCAAAAGGGTCTGAAGGAGAGGCGGAAATGATTATGTCAGTGGGCTTGGGCAACGCGTCTCCTTGTCGTTGGGGACCTTGACCGGTACGGACAGGGCACCATGTCGAAAACACTGTTTCAGAAGTATGGCGGCTTCGCGGTGGTCAGCCGGGTCGTGCTGGCGTTCTACGACAAGGCGCTGGACTCCGACCAGGTCGGTGAATTCTTCGATGACATCGACATGAAGGAGTTGGTGGACCACCAGACCAAGTTCATCTCCTCCCTGCTGGGCGGTCCGGTTTCCTTCACGGACGCGCATCTCAGATCCGTGCATGCGTCCCTTGGCATTTCAAATTCGGACATGGACGAAATGGCCGGCCTTTTGGCGGAGACCCTGGACGAGTTCGGTTTTGAGCCGGGCGACCGGGACGCGGTCATCGGTGAGTTCGAAGCCCGCCGCGGCCTTATCGTGGATCCGAAGCTGGGATGAACATCGCGGCGATCAACGAGCACCTGCTGCGCGCGATCGGGGTGGGGATCGCGATTGTGGGCGCGACGGACCTGAAGCTGCGCTTCCACAATGAAAAATTCGCCACCTGGTTCGGCACCCCCGATGCCGATGCCACTTTGGCGACGGTGTTTCCGAGTATGGACCTGGCGGCCTTGCAGGCTGATTTATCCGCTGGACGGCCCCATTCCGTGGAGCTTTCCGTCAAGCCGAAGCGCCGGACCCTGGTCATCGCCCTGACCCTCAGCCGCGCCATGTCCGGCGGCGAGGCGCTGATCGTGGTCGAATGCCAGAACATCACCCGCATGCGCGAGCTGGAATCCATGATCGAATCCTATTCGGCCATGGTGGAGCGCAACACCCGGGAGATCGAACGGGAAAAGGAACGGGCCGAGCGCCTGCTGATCATCGAGGTCATCACCCGGGCCGCCAACGAGGCGACCAGCGCCGAGGAGGCCATGCAGATCGCCCTGGACCGGGTTTGCGCCCACAACCGCTGGCCGGCCGGGCAGGTCTATCTCCACAACGATTCCGCCGGCGAACTCATCCCCGCCGGCATTTGGCATCTGGACGATCCGCAACGCTTCGAGGCCCTGCGCGGTTCCGACGAGGCAACCCGCTTCGCGCCCGGCATCGGCCTGCTCGAGCGGGTGTTGGCCAGCGGGCAGCCGGCCTGGATGGGCGACGTGAGCCAGGACCCCAACGCGGCCATCGCCGCCGTGGCGGCCGACCTGGGCATCAAGGGCGTATTGGCCTTTCCCGTCCACGTGGACAACAGGGTCGTGGCCCTGCTGGAATTCTTTTCCGATGACCCGGCCGAGCCCAGCGAGGCCCTTCTGCAGGTTATGGCGCGCATTTGCACCCAATTGGGCCGGGTGATCGAGCGGGTGCGGGCGCAAGAGCAATTGGTCGTGGCCACGGAGGCCGCCCTGGGCGCGACCCAGGCCAAGAGTCA
>JANQKX010000538.1 GCA_028280915.1 Kiloniellaceae bacterium | reverse complement strand
CCGCCGCGCTGCCGCCTTCCGTGGCAACCGCTTCGAAGGCGGTGGTGCGGATGGTGACGAATTTAATGGCGTCGCTGGACTGCACCGTCGCCATGGCATTGCCCGCATAGATGGGGCGCACGAAGGTATCGGCGGATTCAATGCCGCTGATGTCCGAGATCTGCTGTACGTCCAGCAGGGCCGCGGCCCGGGGCATGACGTTCTTGCCGAAGGTGGTCGCGGCCGCCAGCACGTGGCTGTAGTTGGGGGCCAGGCTCACCAGCAAGGGCGCGGTGTTTTCCGCCAGGTCATGCTGATAGATCTCGGAATCGGCCAGGAGAACCTGGGCGACACCGGGGACCTTGGCGGCGGCTTCGGCGACGGCGCCGCAGTTGCTGCCCGATACCAGGACATGGACGTCGCCGCCCAATTGAGCCGCGGCGGCGACCGTGTTCAGGGTAGCGGCGCGCAGCTCGCTGTTGTCGTGTTCTGCGAGGACGAGGATGCTCATTTGATCACCTTCGCTTCATTCTTGAGTTTATCCACCAGCTCGGCGACCGAGCCAACGATGACGCCGGCGGCCCGCGCCGGCGGTTCGGTAACCTTGAGAACCTGCACCCGCGGGGTCACGTCCACGCCCAGGTCATCGGGCGTCATGGTGTCGATGGGCTTTCTCTTGGCTTTCATGATGTTGGGCAGGGAGGCATAGCGCGGCTCGTTGAGGCGCAGGTCCACCGTCACAACGCTGGGGCGGCTGAGCTTGACGGATTCCAGTCCGCCGTCCACTTCCCGCACCACGGTGATCGAATCGTCGGCCACCTCGATCTTGGAGACGAAGGTGCCTTGGGACCAACCCAGGAGCGCGGCCAGCATCTGGCCGGTCTGGTTGTTGTCCCCGTCAATGGCCTGCTTGCCCAAGATGACCAGCTCGGCGCCTTCCTTTTCCACCACGGCCTTCAAGAGCTTGGCGACGGCCAAGGGCTCGAGCACCCCGTCGCTCTGCACCAAAACGCCCCGGTCGGCACCCATGGCCAAACCGGTGCGCAGGGTTTCCTGGGCGTTGGCGGCTCCGGCGGAGACCACGATCACTTCGCTGGCAATGCCCGCTTCCTTCATGCGCACGGCTTCTTCAACCGCGATTTCGCAAAAGGGATTCATGGCCATTTTTACGTTGTTCAGTTCCACGCCGGACTGATCTGCCTTGACGCGGACTTTCACATTGGCGTCGATGACGCGCTTGATGGGGACGAGAACTTTCATCGCGATCTTGCGACCCTTCGTTGGAGGTGATTGAAATCCGCCGGTCTCGATAGCCTTGGTGTGAATGGTTCCCGTGGCTTTTTGACCGCCGAACAGCGTGCTGAAACCTGGTTTTTTCGCGGTCGCACAATTAGAGCAACCAATCGGGCTTGTCAATCACTGCAAACAAGGCGCCAAGCGCAAAAATCCCCTGGTTTTTAACGGTTTGCGCCCGGTTGCCAAAGAATGTCCGCCGCGCCTTTGTCGTTGACATGGCGCCCGAGCACAAACAGCAGATCCGACAAGCGATTGACGTAGCGGACGGCTTCCGGGTTGATGCTGTCCCGTTCGGCCAGGCGGGTGATCTCCCGCTCCGCCCGGCGGGCCAGGGTGCGGGCCAGGTGCAGATGGGCCGCGGCCGGGGTGCCGCCCGGCAAGATAAAGGATTTCAAAGGCGCCAGATCGGCGTTCAGGCGATCGATTTCCCCCTCCAGCCAGGTGACTTGCGATGCTGCAATGCGCAATGGGGGATAGGGCGGGTCTTCCACCTCGGGCGTACATAGATCGGCGCCCAGATCGAAGAGGTCATTCTGCAGGCGGGCGACCAGTGTTTCGGTCTCCCCGTCCGCATGCAAACGGACCAGACCCAGGGCCGCGTTGGCCTCGTCGACCGCGCCGTAAGCGGCGACCCTCAGATCGTGCTTGGGCACCCGCTTGCCGCTGCCCAGGGAGGTTTTGCCCTTGTCGCCGCCCTTGGTGTAGATGCGGTTCAGCTCGACCATGTGGACCTCTTCATCCCGGGCGGGCTAGGACGCAAGCATGGCCAGGGCCAGAATGACCAGTGCGGCGCCTTGCATGATGATGCGCCAGCGCATCAAGCGATTGGCGTTACGGCGATTGAACTCGCCGCCGCGGGCCATGGCAAACAACCCGGTGAACAAGACCCCCAGGGTCATCAAAAGGGCTACCGCCAACAAAAAACCGAATAACATTTATCGCCTACCAAAGTGACTCAGCAGAAGGCCTATCTTCTTACTTACGTTTGCAAAAGTTCTCTTTCCATACCGTGCCGAGTTTTTGCGAGGCCTCCTCGCGGGTGTCGCACATGGCCACCGTGGTGCGTTCGCGCCGGCCGGAATCGAAAACCAGATAGGCAACCACGAACCATGTGCCTTCATGAGGATCGCGCTCCAACACCAAGGTTGCGCGTTGCGCGTCGTCGGACATTTGACCCAGCTCCTATGTTTTTTCGTCGTATCACTGCTAACCGGCGACCCGGATCAATCATCCAGTGTGCGCCAAGTATCACGAGCAAGTAAAGGGGAATGAGGCAATCTTTATAGACCCGGCATCATGGGACCGATAGCCAAAAGTCGCCGTTTTTTTGCAGGTCTGCAATGCTCGCGTGGAATGGCTCTTGGCCGGCTGCCAGCCCCCTACACCTTGCGGATCACCAGGTAGGCGTGCACGTAGTCCATGCGGTGGCCGGCCGGCGCTGCCGCGACTTGATCCTGATAGCGTTGATAGTAGTCGTCGATGATCCCGCGCCGCTCCTCCCGGGTCCGCTCCGGGGAGAGGCCGGCAAAAAAGATACTTTCGTTCCACGATCGGATGGTGGGGATATAGGATTTGGCGAAGGCCGCCGCATCGCCGGTCTGGGCGAACTCCGCCGCGAAGGGGCAGGGCACCACCTTGGTAAAGGCCGTCTCCAGCCGCAACCCGGCCTGATGCACGGGATTGCCGGCGTCCCGCAAGGGAGCGGTGAATTCCTCGATGGTATTGTAATACTGGGGCAGGGTCATGGCCTGATACTCTTCCGCCGTGATGGTCCCGTGCTCCACGGCGTCAACCCACAGCCCGTTGAGAATATCGAACATGTGTTCGCCGGTCGTATTGCCCAAATACCGGCCCTCTTCGTCCCGGCAGAAATTGACCAGCACCAGGCGGCCGCCGGGCGCCAGCTCTCGAGCCCTTTGCAGCAGAATGGTTTGCCAGTCTTGCCGTCCCTGGTCCTCATAGGCGGCGCGCTCCGGGCCCGAGGCGCCGGTGGCATGGACATGCCCGGTGATGTCCGCGGGCTTGCGGCTCAGCCAATGCATGGCGGTGGCGGAAAACCCAAGGTCCAAGCTGCCGGCGGGCAGGGCCTGCTGATAAAACGAGGTGGCGGAGGCGAGCAGGTGAAGCTGGTCGATCCCGGCCAGGGGGCTTTCCATGGGGCCGTGGCCGTGAACCGTGCGGAACAGGGCGTTATAGTCGTTGAAGGTCTGATCGGAATAGACCATCAACAGGGGCCGATCCGGTGCCGCCGCCCGCACCTTGCCCAGAGCCCGGCCCACCATGGCCAGTGAGGTCCCCCCGTCGGCGCAACCCATGTCGGCCATGCAAAAGGGGCGCCCCTCGGCTGTCAGGGCGCCTTCCCGGGCCATGGCGTCGATGGCCTCGAGCACCAGGGGCGTGGCGCCGTCGATCACATCCTTGGCGCCCTTGGTGGCCAGGGAATAATAGCCGCCGCCTTTCATGGCGACGTCATCGGCGTGGACGCGGCGTTGGGACATGCTTTCCTCCCCGGCAGTTTTTCTTACTTGCGGGGGAGTGTGCCTCAATTGCCTGGCGCGTTAAAGCTCAGGTTTCAAGGATAGCAGCGGATTCAAGGTCTTGAGCCGGAAATAGGACGCGTCAAAGGGTCGCGTTGCCCTAGTTACGCCCGGCCAAGAGCCCGCGGGTGATCACCTGGGCCTGAATCTCGGCCGCGCCCTCGAAGATGTTGAGGATGCGGGCGTCGCAGAGCACCCGGGAGATCTTGTATTCCTGGGCATAGCCGTTGCCGCCGTGGATCTGCAGGGCGTTGTCCGCGTTGGACCAGGCCACGCGTGCGCCCAACAGCTTGGCCATGCCGGCTTCGATGTCGCAGCGTCGGTCGCTGTCCTTTTGCCGCGCCGACTCATAGGTCAACTGGCGGGCGATCATGGTCTCCACCGCCATCCAGGCGATCTTGCCCGCGACCCGGGGAAAGGCGATCAGGGGCTTGCCGAACTGGATACGGACCAAGGCATATTGTAGGCCCA
>JANQKX010000537.1 GCA_028280915.1 Kiloniellaceae bacterium | reverse complement strand
CAGCCTGGCCCCGGATTTCCCCGGCGTGCTCACCAACGGCGCCGTTGCCGGCGGCATTCTGAACACGGAGAACACGGGCGATTTCTGGTCCGGCGACCCGGCCAACGTGATCTGGACCGGGGAGCCGGGGGCGGACTTCTGGACCCCCCGGTCGCTGACCATGACCTATCAATGGTCCTATCGCCCGCCGGTGGCCGGGCGCCTGACCATGACCTTGGATATCCTGGCGCCGGGCGGTTACAGCCTGGAAATGCGCGAGGCCCTGGCGTCCCTGATCTGGACCGGGGAGCCCGCCGCGGCCTTGTGGAGCGGCAATCCGGACCAGCCGTTCTGGGACGGCAGCGCCGGGGCGTGGCAGCCCTGGGCCGGCAGCGCCCACGTCACCGCGCGGGATTACGATTTCCGCCTGATCCTGCACGCGGCGCCGGGGGAAAGCCTGGTGCGGGCCATCGATCTTGCCGTCGACGTGCCCGACCAGACCGAGGTGCTGAACGACGTGGTGCTGAGCGCCTCCGGCGTGACCCGCCTGCCCATCACCAAGAGCTATCAAAAGATCGTCAACGTGGGCCTGACCCTGCAGGACGACGGGGGCGGCGCCGTCAACGTCTATCTGGTGGACAAATCCACCGCCGGGCCGGGGGTGATCGCCCGGGACGCCGCGGCCCAGCAGGTGCAGGCCGGCGTGGACGCCACCATCCAAGGCTACTAACCCGCGGTCGCGGGCCGCTTAGTCAAACAAGTGAAACTTGAGGAGGTCTTATGCCCGTTCCCCAATGGCCGAATTTGCCCGATGCCCTGGTGGCGGTGAAAAAAAACGAAGGGGAATTCAGCGCGGATGTGCTGGAGCCGATCATCGGCAAGGCCCGGCTGGCCCCGGGCGGCGACCCGCCGGGGGATGCCCTGGCGATCGCCGGCGGCGTGCTGACCCCGACGCGATCCCTGCATTTCGTGGATACGGAAACCCAGGCCGCGACCGATGACCTGACCAACATCACGCCCGGAGACTATCCCGAAGGGGCGATCCTGACCCTGCTGCCCGCGGCGGCGGGCCGGGACGTGACCTATAAGCACGCCGCCGGCGGCCAGGGCCAGCTGATCCTGCTGGACGGGGTGGACATCACCGTGCGCCAGGCCTGGCAAGCCCTGCAAGTGCGCTTCGACGGCACGGACTGGCAGGAGGTGCCCCAGGGCTGGCGCGCCGGCCGGGAGGTGATCCTGGACGTGCGGGAGGTGAGCACGCCCGTCAGCGCGGTGAACTTCACCGGCTTTTCCACCGCCTTCGACAGCTATCTCTTTCGTCTTTCCGGCGTGACGGTTGATTTTGACGGCACCTTTTTGGGCGCCCGGCTGGCGCTGGACGGGGGCGGGCTGATCACCACCGCCCTTTACCGCTCGACCCGCCTGGAGTTGGACGCCGGCGTCGCCACGCCGACGGTGGAAAACAACGTGGACACCAACACCTGGATTCGCCTGGCCTCGGATCTCTGGTCCGCGGGCTTCGACAATTTGGGGGGCACCATCCATCTGCACAACCGCAACATGCTGGGGGCCGCGCGCAACCATCTGACCTGGGAGATTGCCTCGGTGAGCGGCAACAACAACCGGCCCCGGCTCTACCGGGGCAACGGCTTCGTGAACACGGCGGGCCTGATGACCCAAATTCAGATTTTCGCCAGTGGCGCCAACCTCACCGCCGGCCGATTCGAGATGGTCGGCCTGCGCAAGGTTTAGGGCCCGGAACAGGAGCGAGGGAGCGCGTGATGGTTATGCCGGACCTGGATCTGAAAAACATCACCTTCGGCCGGGTGCTCGCGGCGGTGATCGGCACGGTGGCGGCCGTCACCATCCTGGTGGGGGGCTGGAATACCCTGGGGCTGCCCCGCTGGGCCTGGGCCTTTGAAATGCAGGAGCTGGAGGCCTTTTCCAAGGAAACCCGTATGCTCTTGCTGGAGGACCAGCTTTGGAACGCCGAGGGGCGCCTGTCCGAGCTGAAGCGTCTGCGGGAACAGCTGCGCCTGGAAGGCCAGCCGGAGCCGGCCTGGCTGTCCGAGGACATCGCCGGGCTGCGGCGGCACATCTACCAAAAGCAAAAAAGCATCCGCGACCTGGAGAAAACGGACTGATGAGCCCTGCCCTTCACACCCAGCGCATCCCGGGCGGATTGAATTCCCGGGACGTGCGCTTGCGCGTCATTCGCCCCGTGCTCTGGGGCTTAGGCGTCTTCCATCCCCGCCTGGGGGGCCTGGCGGCCGAGGAACAGGTCTTCGGAATCGCCTTGGCCGAATCCCGCCTGCGGGATCTGAAGCAGCGCGGCGGCGGGCCGGCGCTCGGCCTCTATCAATGCGAGCCGGCGACCCATGACGATATCCTGCGCTATCTGGCCCGGCCCGATAAGGCCAAGCTGGCCCGGCTGGTGGCCCGCCACGCCACGGCCGCCAACCGGGAGGATCAGCTGATCACCAACCTGGCTTACGCGACTTGTATTTGCCGGGTGCACCTCTGGCGCATCCCCGACCCCCTGCCCAAGCCCGGCGATCACCGGAGCCAGGCCCACTATTGGAAGCGCCATTACAACACGGCCAAGGGCAAGGGCACCGTGGAACATTACCTGGCCGCCATCGACGGCCATATGGACCCGGCCGTTTGACGGCCGGGACACCATCCCGCACTACCGAAAGGAATCCGCCATGATCGAAAAACTGACTTCGGCCAACAAGGCGACCGTGCCCATGTTGGTGAACGCCTTTTTGATGCTGGTGAACGGCCGCTTGCCCGAACACATCCGCCTGAATGGGGATGAATTGGGCTGGACCATGATCCTCTTGACGGCGCTGATCGCCTATCTGGTGCCCAATGCCAAGCCGCCCCAAAAGGAAGACCCACCCACTGGAATAGGATCTTAAAGCCATGATCAAATCTCTCGCGGCCGCCGCCATGGCGGCTTTTTTGTTGGCCGGGTGTCAAAGCCTGGATGACCTGACCGCCGAACAGCAGGCCTTCGTGTCCTGCCAGGGTTACCTGGCGCTGATCGAGGACCTGCACCTTTTCCGGGATCAGCTAAGCGACGGCCAAAAGGAGGTGATCCTGACCGCCAACGCCGTGGTGCTGCCCACCTGCAACAGCGTGGCCGATGGGGACCTGACCGACTACAGGGACGCGCTCACCATCGTCACGCAAAACCTGGCCCGGGTCTTTGCCGTACAAGACCAGTTCGTTGCCGCGCAAAAGGAGATCCAGCCATGAATCCGCTAGTTGCCGCCGTGATCGCCCTGGTCGCCAAGCTGGTGCCCCAGGGCCTCAGCCTGGCCGACTTGGTCGAAAACCTGGCCAAGACCGATAGCATCCCCCAAAGCGAACGGGACGCCATGAAGGCCCGCATCAAGCGGGTATCGGAGCTGGACTGGTCCTAGAAATTCGCCGGCCAGTGCCGCCGGCGGATAGGGGGCGACCGTCAAGGTTAAGGTCGCCCCCTTGTATCCTCCCTGGAACTTGCCCACCCCGGCCGCCGGGCCCCCGGCGGCCGGGGCTTTTTTTGTGTCCGCACGGCGCCCCACACCTTTAGGGAGGTGTTTGCACTCCCCTCGTAAGGTATTGATATTATTCACCGTGAACAAAGCGCGAAATGTGCAAACACCCCTTGATCTAAAACAAAAGTCATGTGCCTACGGATCAGGAGGTTGGGAGTTCGAATCTTCCCGGGCGCGCCATATTTTTCAATGGGTTATGGGGTGAGATTTGGATTTGCATTATTCATTTTTCGCCGAATAATGCAGCGGAAACGAATAATGCAATTCACGTCTTGTTCACCATGGGTCCCGGCGCCGTTCGTGGCGTGGTATTGTGGGGACAGCCCATGTGAACGAAGGGTGAACATGGGTTTTTTGGCCTGATTTAGCTCAAACCGCTACTTTATCGCGAACTTCTTTTTTGCGCTTGTGCGCCCAGCGCTTGGCTTGGGCTTGCTGGGCCTGCTCTTCGGTGGCCCCGCCGTCGCCCATTTCCGTGGCCGCCGTGCGTCGCAATCCTTGGGCAGGCCGGCGTCGTCGAAGGCATCCCCCATGACGATGAGGGATCCCTGACGCGACGCACCATCCAGTCGCCCCGCCAGCTTAGGAAAGAGTGGTTCATCTCCATCATAGAGCGGCACGTCGCCCATCTTTTTTGTCTTGTGATGAGCCACCCTGATAACGCGACCATTGTAATGAGACCAGGCGAGCCGGCCGATCACGTCCACTTGGCGCCGGAGAGGCCGGGTTGATGACTGCCAAACCAACTTGGCTCTACCCATCAACACCACTTGCGATCAGGGGGGCGTCCATCGATCACAAAGTCCTCGCCGGGCCGCACAAAGCAATCAGGCCCGCCACCACCTTTCCAGCATTCGAAAGCCGTCCATATCCCAGTTTCCGGCGATGGTCTCGTGCTGCAGGTTCTTGTCCGCGGCGAAGACATAATTGGAGAAGCAGGGAATTACCGCGCCGCCTTCGTTGTGGAGAATGGTCTGCAGTTCAACGTACATGTCGCGTCGTTTGGCGTCGTCCAGCTCACTGCGCGCGGCGATCAACAGGTTTTCGAAGTTGGGGTGGTTCCAGAAGGTTTCGTTCCACGCCGCCCCCTTGGCATAGGCCATGGACAGCATCCAGTCCTCACTGGGCCGCCCGCCCCAATAAGACGCCGACCAGCCTTTTTTCATCCAGGTATTTGACCAGTATCCATCGGCCGGGTCCCGCTCCACTTCGATTTTCAGGCCGGCCCCAGTCTTCTCCGCGTTGGCGGCAAAAAGAACGGCACCGTCGACGGAACCGGCAAAGGCCGCATCCGAGACGGAAAGCTTGACCGTCAGCTCGGACAGGCCGGCTTGCTTCAGGTAAAACTTCACCTTGTCGGGGTCAAAACCGCGCTGGGGCAGGTCCGCGGCATAGAACCGATTGGCCGGGCTGATGGGGTGATCGTTTCCGGGTGAGCCATAGCCGTTCAGCACCAACTGCACGAACTGCTCCCGATCCAAGGCATGTTTCAGGGCAAGCCGCACATTGTTGTCACTGAACGGCGCCGTATCGGTGCGCATGGGGTAAACGTAGTGCTGGGTGCCGACAATGTTTTTGATCCCGATCGACTCGTTTGCTTTCAGCAATTTGAGGGACTTGGTATCGCAGCGGTCCATCACATCAATGCTGCCCGAGATCAGAGCATTGGTCCGCGCCGTCACATCGGCGATTGTGATCATCTCGACGCTGTCGAACCAGGCCCGGTCATATTTCCAGTAATTGCCGTGGCGCTCGAGCACAGCAGCCACACCCGGCTCGAAGGATTTGAGCTTGTAAGCGCCGGCGCCCACAGCCCCCCGCCAATCGATGCTGCCCTCTTGGTCGGGCTGAATAGGAAAGGTGTATTGGGCCAGCATGAAGGGGAAATCGGCATTCCCGCCATTCAAATCGATGATGACCCTTTTTTTGCCGTCGGCGCGCAGATCGGTGATGGCGCTGAGCAGGGTCTTGCCGGCGGATTTGGACTCTTCGCCGCGATGATGGTTCAAAGAAGAAATGACGTCTTGCGCTTCAACGGTTTTGCCATTGTGGAATTCGACACCCTTGCGAAGGTTGAACACCCAGGAGTCGGCGGCTTCTGACGCTTCCCAAGACTCGGCCAATTCGCCGACCAACTCGCCGTTGGTAGCGATTTCGGTCAGATAGTTGTTGAAACCCATCATCAAAATTTGCGTAAAAGACTGTTCGGCGTGACCCGGGTCCAATGAATCGGTTGTCGAACCGGCGCTAATCCCGAACCTCAGGTGTCCACTTTTTGAGGGTGCCGCGGCCAAGGGCCCGCCACCGGCCAAGACACTTCCGGCAACAAGCCCCGTGCCCAAACCCTTGACGACACTCCGGCGGCCATAATTCCGTGAGAACAAATTTTGCCTTCCATTTGGTTTGGAATGTGCCACATCCACCTCCCGTGTTCTCAAGTGAGTTTCCTTCCGGGTTCGTCGCGAACCCGCCTAGGCGCGGAGACTACGCGGCTCTGGGGGAATTGTTTGGCCTGCCGCGATAGAGCCTTGCTCCAATTCGAAATCCCTCGCCACTGCCGCCAACCTTGTAAACGGGGCGCCATGGCGGAACCAATCGGACCACGCCTGCCAAGGACTTCGCTTTCCATCAATCAGGTCGCGCTTGGCGGACACCTGAGACATTAATTTAAACTAGTGTAACGGTGCCGAGATGAACTGGAGTGCCGGGCTTTGATGTTTCCCAATCTGTTCTCGCCCCTACGGCTGAATTCGATTGAAATTCGCAATCGGATTGTGTCAACAGGCCACCAGACGGTTTTGGTTTCGAATGGTATCCCAAATGATGAACTCGCCGCCTACCATGCCGCACGTGCAAAAGGCGGCGCCGGTCTGATTATCCTCGAAGTGGGCGCCGTTCATGAAACGGCGTTTTTCAGCACCCACACCATCAAGGCTTATCAGGATAACTGTATCCCGGGTTACAGAAAGGTAGCCCGGGCCGTTCAACAGCACGGTGCCAATGTCTTTGGCCAGCTGTTCCATCCCGGGCGGGAGATTTATGGATTGGCTGCGAATGGCACACGCCCCGTCGCCTACGCCCCATCGAACATCCCGGCGGAAAGATACCTGCTGGCGCCCAGGGCCATGTCGAAGGACATGGTTGAGGAGATCATTGACGCCTATGCCGATACGGCGGTTCGCATGGCGGAATCCAGCCTTGACGGTGTCGAGGTGGTCGCCAGTCATGGCTATCTGCCGTCCCAGTTTCTAAATCCACTCGTCAATGTACGGACGGATGAATATGGCGGCAGCTTTGAAAACCGCCTTCGTTTCCTGCGCGATATCTCAAAAAGTATCCGCGGCAAGGTGGGAGATGACTTTCCCCTTGGACTGCGCATCTCCGGTGATGAAAAGGCGGCAGCAGGGCTGCAGCAGCGAGACGTCATGGCCGCGATCGATGCCCTGGATGGCGAAGGTGCGTTCGACTACTACAACATCATTGCCGGCACCTCTGCGACGGCGGGTGGCGCGGTGCACATTGTTCCTCCCATGCGCGTCGAGAACGGCTACGTCGCGCCGGTCTCCGCCACCATCAAGCAGCGCGTTAAGATGCCGGTGATCGTGGGCGGGCGCATCAACCAGCCACAGGAAGCCGAGCGGATCATCGCCGCGGGCCAGGCCGATATGTGCGGCATGACCCGCGCCATGATCTGCGACCCAAAAATGGCGCAGAAGGCCAGGCGTGGCGCGGTCGAAGATATACGCGCCTGCATCGCCTGCAACCAGGCCTGCATCGGGCACATGCAGGTGGACGCCGCCATTTCCTGCATTCAACACCCGGAAACCGGCC
>JANQKX010000164.1 GCA_028280915.1 Kiloniellaceae bacterium | reverse complement strand
CTTGAGCGCGGTCCTGGCGGCGGTCAAGGAGGGCATCGAATCCGCCGGCGGCACCGCGCGCTTTGTGCGCCTGCGCCATACCGCCGATACGTCCTTTTTGGGTCTCTCGGCCGCACGGCTGTCCGGCTCGGGTATCGGCATCGGCTTGCAAGCCAAGGGCACCTCGGTGATCCACCAAAAAGACCGCCTGCCCCACAACAATCTGGAGCTCTTTTCCAACGCGCCCATCACCCGCCTGGACCACTACCGCGGCCTGGGCGCCAACGCGGCCGCCTATGCCAAGGGTGTGCGGCCCGAGCCGGTGGTGGTCCCCACCAAGGGGGAGGCCATGGGCGCCCGCTTCCACGGCCGGGTGGCCCTGATCTACGCCATCGAAACCGGGCTGACCGAGCCGGGCGCGCCGGCCGAGAATATAGAGGTGACCTTCCATGATGTTTAAATCCCATGAAGACCAAAACACATGACGGCTAAATCGCCCGAGCTTAGCCTGGACGACTATCCCCTGGCCGAAAAACGCCCGGACCTGCTGACCGGTGCCGGGGGCAAGGGTTTGGGCGACATCACCCTGGAGACCGTGCAGAGCGGCGCGGCCACCATGGCCGATCTGCGCATCACGCCGGAAGCCCTGCGTATGCAAGCCCAGATCGCCCGCTTGGCGGGCCGCGCGGCCTTGGCCGAAAACTTCGAACGCGCGGCGGAAATGACCGCCCTGCCCCAAGCGGAGATCATGGCCATCTACGAACTGCTGCGCCCAGGGCGGGCCAAGGACAAGGCCAGCCTGCTCGCCGCCGGTCAAAAACTGCGGGACCACTTTGGCGCGCCGCTGCTGGCCCGGCACGTGGAAGAGGCCGCCGAAATCTACGAAAAGCGCGGCTTGTTCGAAGCCCGCTTTTAGACCCTGCTAAAGAATCGCACCGGCAAAGGAAGGCACATTTATGTCCTGGAAAACCAATTACCGTTCGATCTACTACGATGGCGCGCCGGAGCCCGAGGATATGGAGCTGGCTTGGGGGGAAACCGCCCTCTTGGTCATCGATATCCAAAACACCTATCTGGAGCGGCCCGAACGGGACAGTCTTTCCGGCCTGGAACAAGCCCGCTACGACGCTTGGACGCCCTTTCATGACCGCATGAACAACCTGGTAGTCCCCCGCACCGCCGAGTTGCTCGCTCTGTTCCGCCAACACGGCATCGAGCGCCTGTTCGCTCGAATCGCCTGCCATGGCGAGGACGGCCGCGACCGTTCCTTGAGCCAGAAGAAGCCCGGCTGGAACAACCTGCTGCTGCCCAAAAACGGCCACGCCTCCCAATTCGTGCCCCAGCTGGCGCCGCAAGGAGATGAAATCGAGATCATCAAGACCACCGATTCCGCCCTCACCGGCACCAATCTGCGCCTCATGTTGAGCAACATCGGCATCAAGAACGTGATATGCTGCGGCATCTTCACCGACCAGTGCGTTTCCTCCACCGTGCGCAGCCTGGCCGACGAGAGCTTCAACGTGGTGGTGATCGAGGATTGTTGCGCGGCCGGATCGGACGAGTTGCACCACAAGGAACTGGAAATCATGAACATGATCTACTGCCATGTGCTTTCAAGCCAAGAGCTCAAGGCAATCATGGGTTTAGGATAACCGGGAACGGCCGCCCTTGGCTCGGAGCTGTCAAATGACCAGCTTCGGATGTCAAGACAGGCGTGCCGAGCAACGTCAAGCTAGTCTATCGAAAAGGATAGGGTAAAGCTTAAGGTCTGTGGCGCGGCCGCATCTTGGTGCTGGTGACGCGCGCTTGTCTTGCTGAACTTGGCCCTCGGGCCGATGGGTCGGCCCCCGGGTTGCTAATGGCCGGGTAACAAATGGTCGGGCAACAATTGGCCGGGCATCAAAAGCGGGGCAACAAAATGAAGCCCCCGATCACAGGGTCATGGCGACCCACACTTCGGGGCCAACCAACAAAGGAGGCGACAAATGTACAAGCGAACACGGCGTAATTTCCTGCAGCAAACCGGTGTTTGGGCCGCCGCGGCGGCCGGCATGGCGGTGGGCGGCCTGCCCCGTCTGTCCCAGGCGGCCCGGGACAAGGAACTCAACATCTATTGCTGGGAAGGCTATAATTCCGATGACGTGCTCGATCCCTTCCGGCGGGAATTCGACGCCACGGTCCGCGCCGAGGGCCTGACCTCGGACCCGGACGCGGTGAACCGTCTGCGCGCCGGCGAGACCAAGGTTTGGGATTTGATCAACGTGAACAACCCCTGGGCCCGGGAGATGATGTATCCGGAAAACCTGATCAAGCCGATCCCCAAGGAACGCTTCGAGCCCATGATGGAAAAGATGATGCCCCAGTTCCATCCGCCCTACGCCTGGGCCATGGACAAATCGGGCAAAGACCTCTTGGGCATGACCCAGCGTTTCGGGCCCTTCTCCTTCGTGGTGAACACGGACAAGATCAGCCGTGACATGGCCGAGGACCAGGGCTTCAAATTGTTCTTGGATCCGGCCATGAAGGACCGCTACGGCGTGCTCACCTACGACAACTGGAACATCTACCACATGTGCGTCACCGCCGATGTGGACCCCTTCAAGAAGCATTCCGAGGAAGAAGTCGCGGCCTTTGGCGAGGCGGCAAAGCAGATCTTCAACGGTGCCAAAATCCTGACCGACGATCTGGTGGCCATGAACCTGGCGCTGATTAACGGCGAGATCGATGCCTATTTCACCGGCGGCACCTACACGGCCTCGCCGGCTCGTTACGACGGCGCCACCAACGTGCGCGGCATTACCCCGCGCAGCGGCCCCATGGGCGGCAAGGGCGGCATCGTTTGGATCGAACTGACCTCGGTGGTGAACAATCCGGAAGTCTCCCCCTTGGCGGAAGAATTCCTGGCCTACGTGCAACGGCCGGACGTCTCCAAAAAGGTGGCCTTCGCCGAAGGAACCTATAATCCGGTTACCCAGATGGGCGACAAGGCGGTGCTCGATTCCTTCGACGCGGAAGAGTTGGATGCCATCCAGTGGGATTCCTTGGAAGAGGAAATGGCCCGCTCGGTGGACTACGACATCAATCCGGACTACGACGAGATGTACACGTTGTATTCGGCCGCCAAGCGGGAACGTGAAAGCTAAGCGTTCCCCGCAAAATGGTTGTTAACAGGTGGATGAACTGACCGAGGGGGTCCATGGGAGACGAGCAAATTCCGTTCCTTGAGCTCAAAGACGTGACCAAAAGATTCGGCGTCTTCGAAGCCGTCAAAACGGTCAACCTTGAGATCACGGAGGGCGAGTTTTTTACTCTCGTGGGCCCCTCGGGCAGCGGCAAGACCACCATGATCCGGATGCTGGTGGGCATGGATCAGCCCACCGAGGGCGAGATCCGGCTCCAGGGCCAGGTGCTGAACCACGTGCCGGCCAACAAGCGCCCGACCTGCATGGTGTTCCAGAACCTGGCACTCTTTCCCCACAAGTCGGTGGGGGAAAACATCGAATTCCCCCTGAAAATCGCCGGGACGCCCGCCGCCGACCGGCGGCGCACGGCCC
>JANQKX010000147.1 GCA_028280915.1 Kiloniellaceae bacterium | reverse complement strand
CATTCTGGGCGGTGAAATCGAGCATGTGATCGTGGAACCAGTGGGTGCTCATGGTTTCACGCCAATCGCCGCGAATCTTTTTGATGCCGCCGCGGCCGTCGGGCGATCCGGCCCGCCGGTCCCGAGCGAAAACGTTAATGGAATCATGGCCCGCCAGGGCGATGGGCCAGCGATAGTCGTAAAACTGCCCGGGAAAGAAAAACGCGTTGGTGTAGCCGTCGCTTTCCGCCGGGTTATGGCCATTGTGCTCGTGGGTCGAGATGGTATGAACACCAAAGCCCCGGTTGGCCGACACGTCGATGGGCAGGGCGTTATAGTGCCGCATCATCATGGGCTCGCCGTAGCGCACGTTCAGCAGCTTCGGCGGAAAGGTCCCGTCGAAGGTCCACAAGGCGGCGCTGTCCTGAACCGGCATCTTCGGGTGGAAGCGCACTTCAAGCCCTTTGGTGGTTCCCTCGAAACCCGGCAGGCCGGTTGTGTTGTGGTACAGGCCGCCCGGTGCGAATTCACCCCTGGCGTAGCGGTGCATCTGCTTGTCGTCACGCAAGCCGCCATTGGTCCGCGCGCCGGTCTGGGCGGTCTGGAAATACTTCTTGGGCCTGAATTCCGCCCAGCGTTGATGGGCCCAGCCCAATCCCGGCGGCCGCCCTTCGGCGGGCGGGCTTTCCAGCTGACGCCCCAAATAGCTCTCGATGCTCAGCTGCCAGGGATTGAGGTGCCGCTCATTGGCGAACATGGTCGGGCGCGGCCAAATACCCTGGGCCAAAAACTGGTCCAGGGCCGCGCCGTCGGGGGAACTGGCGGCATCAGCGGGGCTGGGCAATGGTTGCCAGCCCCGGGGCGGGCGATGGCGCCGGTGCTTCAGGCGCTCCAAGCCAAACTCTTCAAAGCGCAGCATTTTTTGGCTGAATTCTTGAGCACCATAAAGCGGGCTGGGCGGCCCGTTGGTGGGCATGTTGAAGCCGCCGTCTTCCCTTTGCAGTTCGCTGGGTAGAACATTTTCCACCATGGTGTCCTCGACCGTACCGGTCTCGCCGCCCTCGAAGGTGCCGTCGTTGGCATGTGGCAGTCCTTCGGGCAAGTCGCCGAAGACCGGCCCGGTGTGGGCCGAGGGGTCATGGGGCAAGGGGTCATGGGGCGAGGGATCATGGGGCGAGGGATCATGGGGCGAGGGATCATGGGGCCAGATAAAGTCGGGGCTGCGCTCGCGGCTACCGAAACCATCCGCCGCCGCGTAAGGCGCACCAAACATCATGAGAGCGCCGACGCAGGTGGCCATGACAACCCCACCAACGCGGCAGAACGACCG
Organism: Kiloniellaceae bacterium; assembly: GCA_028280915.1. Classification (GTDB taxonomy): domain Bacteria; phylum Pseudomonadota; class Alphaproteobacteria; order Kiloniellales; family Kiloniellaceae; genus JANQKX01. The sequence continues at coordinate 34,557 of JANQKX010000147.1, read as the reverse complement.
GCCTCGCCCCCTTTGACCATATCCAAAATCCAGAGACTCAAGGCCCCTGGACCGGGGCATAGATTGAACCATTGACTTAGGGGATTTGGTCATAGACATGAGGCTCTCCCATTTTTGCGCCGCTTTTCCATCAACAATAATAAGTTGTATTAAATTTTCCTCTTTTCGAACATGTGATCCCTGATCCATCACACCACGATCTGAAGCTGCAGTGACATTTTTCCCAGAAAGATTTTCCTGATCCGCACCCGGATCGGGCATGTAAGGCAAGGAACAAATAAGCTAAATCTGCAATATGATTTAAACTCTGTTTTGAACCCGCCCTTCACTTGCTCCGCCACCACTTTTTTCAAACTGGGCTCTTCTATGCGATTTAATCCCGAAAAATGGGTATTTTGGAGATATTAAATAGAAGAGTCACAGCTCACCACGCTCGAGGGTTTTATGTGTCCCACTTTTCAAGCCCGCTAGAGCCCCGCAAAAATCAGTGGAACAGGAAATTAATCAGCGCGCTACTACCATCTGGGGTATTGTCGAAAATTTATGAAAATTACCCTCTTTTTAAGAAATTTTTCTTACGCTTATTTTTCATGGAAATGATCCTCAGCATGAACTCAAATTTCTTTTAAAAATTGTATCGAAGAAACAACAGGATTCTTTGCTAAATCCGTTAAACGGAAGTGATGCTGATCAGTTTTGTCGCTGGTTCCATGGATCCGGCTCTTGATGAACCGGAAAGCAAACAACCCTCTTTTCACCATATTCAATCATAAAATCACCTAACGGCCACACCGGTGGCCGCCGGCTCCCGCCCCCGCCAACTCGATACCAGGGTATGATTTTTTAATTTGATAAAGACATCTCACCTGCGCAGAAAAACAGCCAATTTGCCCTAGATCCGGGCACTGTCTCAAATAGTCGAATGGAAACGCGCCCGACAATCCCTTCCCCGAGACCCAGCTGCACCGGATTTTTTTGATTTACCCCCGCCTGCAGATCGGGCTCAAAAAATATTGAGGAATTTCAGGTCTATTTTACCAAAGGCATATAAAACGTCCCGGATTGGCCAAGTTGTTAAAGTCCTATGTTAAGGAAATAATAATGAAATTCTCTCCAGGGCGATCAGTTCTTGTCTGGGCTAGCGCGATACTGATTTCCTTTGGCTCCCTGGCGGCGGCAACGCCCCAGTTGGTCCTGACCACGGAGAACTATCCCCCCTTCAACATGCAAGACGGGGAGACCAAGCGTGTCATCGGCATCTCCACGGATATCGTCCGGGAGATCATGAAGCGGACCAAAGTGCCCTACTCCATTAAGTTTTTACCCTGGCAACGGGCCTTTGGCATGGCGCTTAAGAATGAGGGGACTTGTGTGTTTTCAACCACCGAAACGGCCGGGCGCAAGCCAAACTTCAAATGGGTCGGGCCCCTGGTGGAGAACAACTGGACATTCTTCGGGCGCGCGGACAGTACCATCCACATCCGTTCCATCGATGACGCGCGGCGGTTTGTCATTGGCGGCTACAAGGGCGATGCGGTTGCGGTTTTCTTGGAAAACGAAGGCTTCAGCCTGGATTTGGCGTCCCACGACCTCGTCAATGCGCGCAAGCTGTCAGCGGGGCGTTTCGATGTTTGGGCGACCGGTCAGTATCTGGGCCCCTACCTGGCCCAACAAGCGGGCGTCGCCATCAAACCCTTGTTCACCTTTCGCAAAACGGTCATGAGCCTGGCTTGCAACAAAAATGTGGACGACACATTGATCCAACGGATGAACCAGACGCTGGAAGAGCTGCGCCGTGAAGGCTTCATCGATAAAATCGCCGCCAAATACGCCTAGTACGAATGGGTTCAGGGTATCGGCGCGTGTCGGACGGCAACAAACAAAAAAACATAGGCCCCGCGGCCGAGGCAAACCTGACCTTGGCGACGCATCCTAAGCCTTGGCGCTCGCTCCACCTCAAGTTTTTGGCGCTTAATCTGGGCGGCATCATCGTGTTTGCCGCGATTTTGTTCGCCATCTGGGAATACGTCGCTTTCCGGTCCGAAAACAGCAAGCTGGAAAAAAAGCTTGATGAGGTGGCCGCCATTCAGAGCTCAATTCTCGCGGTACCCGTCTGGAATCTGGAGACAGACCGGGTTGAACTCATATTGGAGTCCATTTTACGCGACGAAGACTTTATCGCCGCGACGGTGACCGACGAACTGGGGCAAACACTGGCGACACGGGGCACGGCAACCGGCGACAGACTTCACACCACGACAAGCTCAATCGACTTTAGCGGCGGCGACGGTGTTAAGGTTCTGGGAGAATTGACCCTGGTCGCCACCCAAGCCCGGACCTATGCGGCGGCCACGAAACGGCTTCTCACGGATCTGTTTGTCGTTTGCCTTTTGATGACGGCGTCGGTGCTGGCCTCCCTTTTGGCGTTTCACCGCTATATCAACTCGCCCCTAAGACACCTGCTGGACGCCATCAATCAAATCAAGACCCATCAGACCCGCAAGGAGATCCAGTGGGACAGCAATGACGAAATCGGCATCGTCATCAGCGAATTCAACGACATGCAAAAGCGCCAGGAGCGTTTTGAGCAAGACTTGAAAGATGCCCGTGACAGCCTGGAACGGCGGGTTCGCGAACGTACCGCGACCTTGGAAAAAACCAACCAGAACCTACAGTCCGAAATTGCCATTCGCATCAAGGCCGAAGCCGAAGTCAAACGCCTGGCCCTGGAGGACTCCCTTACCGGATTGCCCAACCGAACGCACTTTTTGAGCCGGCTGAACGACGCCTTGGCCCAGTCCAATCGCACCGGCAGGCAGGTCGGGGTCATGCTGCTGGATCTGGACAAGTTCAAAAACGTGAACGACACCCTCGGACATCCGGCAGGCGACCAACTCCTGAAGGCCGTTTCCGAGCGCCTTGTCGAATGCGCCCGGGAAACGGATACGGTCGCCCGATTGGGAGGTGACGAGTTCGCAATCGTCGTGACGAACATCCGATCCAGCCATGATGCCATGGTCCTGGCCCGGCGGATCGTCGACAGGCTCAGCGAGCCGATTCCCATCGAAGACCGGAAAGTGGTGACCGGCGCCTCGGTGGGCATCACCATTTTCCCTGATGATCCGGGCACGTCGGCCCAGCTTCTGCGCAACGCGGATTTGGCCCTCTATCGGGCAAAAGATAACGGCCGCGGCACCTTTCATCTCTTCGACGAGGCTCTGAACGCGGAAGTTCAAGCCCGCCAGTCCCTGGAGGAAGATCTGCGTGAAGCCTTCGAAAAGGACGACCTGTACATTGAGTACCAGCCGCAAATCGATCTTGCCAACGGCAAGGTGATCGGTGCGGAGGCGCTTATGCGCTGGAGACATGAAAATCGCGGCATGGTCTCGCCTGGCGAATTCATCCCAATCGCGGAAGCCACGCGCATGATCATCCCCATGAGCCGCTGGCTCGTCAAAACCGTCTGCCGCCAGATCAAGCAATGGCAGTCCCAAGGGTGGACCAATCCGAGAGTATCGGTCAACGTGTCCCCCCTTCATTTCAAGCAACGCTCCCTGCCGGAAGAGATCGATCAATGTCTAAGAGAGTTTTCCCTGCCGCCACAGGTCCTTGAACTGGAAATCACCGAGGGTATGGTCATGTTCGGCGGCCAAGACATGGTCGAGATGCTCAACCGGGTCAAGGACCTGGGAGTGGGCCTTTCGATAGACGATTTTGGCACCGGCTATTCATCTCTGAACTATCTCAAGCGTTTCCCGGTGGACCGCCTAAAAATCGATCAGTCCTTCGTGCGCGATATCGAATCCGACTGGGCGGACGCAACAATTTGCTCCGCCATCATCCGCCTGGGCCATAGCCTAAACTTGAAAGTGATCGCCGAAGGGGTCGAATCCAAGGAAGTTCTGAAGTTTCTCTGTAAGCACGACTGCGATGAAGTTCAGGGCTTTTTCCTCAGCCGGCCTTTAAGCGCGCAAGATTTTACCGCCTATATGAAGCAGTATGACGCCGGCACGACTTTCGAACTTTTCCAAAGCTGCCGGCCAGCCGCAATACCGGCACCAATGCAATCTCAAATGCCCGACCTCAATACCACGCATCGGCCATGGCCGCCTTCTTCCCGGCGATGAAGTCCTTCAGCGCCCCGTCGATGTTCTCGTCCAGGGGCGGGGCTTCGTAGGTGTTCAAGATCTCCTTCCAGCGCTTGTTGGCGCGGGCCATGCTATCCTTGCTGCCTTGTTCGGACCAGGTTTCGTAGGTCTGATCATCGTTCAGAGCACTGTCCCAATAAGCGGTTTCGTAGTGCCGCATGGTATGGGCGCAGCCAAAAAGATGCTCGCCCGGCCCTTTTTCGGCCAGGGCTTCTACGCCAAGCGTTTCCTCGTTCACCTCAACGCCGTTCATATAGGCGTGCAGCGCGCCGCACATGTCCGTGTCCATCACGAACTTTTCGTAGGACATGGACAAAAGCCCATCCAGGAAGCCCGCCGAATGGAGGATATAGTTGGCCCCACCCTGCACCGCCGACATCATGGACATCATGCTTTGCTGCATGGCCTGCCCGTCGGGCATTTTGGAGGTGCTGAAGTTGCCGGCGCAGCGCAAGGGAATGTTCAGGCGACGGGCCAACTGCCCCATGATCAGGCTGCCGAGGGCGGGCTCCGGCGTGCCGAAGGTGGGCGAACCGGAACGCAGGGACATGGAGGAGAGAAAGCCGGCCAGGATAGCCGGGGCGCCGGGACGCACCAGCTGGGTTAAGGCGCAGCCCACCATGGATTCGGCCAGGCACTGGGCCACCGCCCCCGCCATGGTGAGCGGCGAAACGGCCCCGCCCAAGAGGAACGGCAGGTGGATCGAGCCTTGCCCTGCCGCCGCATAGGCGCGGATGCCCCGGGTGGACACACCGTCCCAGACCAAGGGCGAGGTGGAGTTGAAATTCCCCATGATGACACAATGCTGGTCGACGAACTCGGTCCCGAAAAGGATCCGGCACATCTCGATGGAGTCCTCGGCCCGCTCCGGCGCGGTGATGGAGCCCAGGAAGGGCCGATCCGAAAAGCGGATATGGGCATAGACCATATCCAGATGGCGCTTGTTCACGGGGATATCCGTGGGCTCGCAAATGGTCCCGCCGGAATGGTGCAGCCAGGGCGAGGCCTGCGCCAGCTTCACCAGATTTTCGAAGTCGGCAATGGTTCCGTAGCGCCGCCCTTGATCCAGATCCATGACGAAGGGTGAGCCATAGGAAGGCGCGAAAACCACCGCATCTCCGCCGATATCCACGTTGTTTTTCGGATTGCGGGCATGCTGGGTGAAACGGGCGGGGGCGGTTCTCAGGATCTCGCGGATCATGCCAGGTTGAAAGCGAATGTTCCAGCGATCCTCGTCGAGCGGCGTGACCTCACCACCGGCTTCGCGGAACAACCGCACGGTTTCCGGGTCCTCGCGAAACTCGATGCCGATCTCGGCCAAAACCCGATCCGCCGCTTGCTCGATCCGGACCAGGTTTTCCTCGCTCACCAAGTCATAGCTGGGAATGCGGCGGGTGATGTAGGGGACCCGCAAATGCGGATTCTCGCCCGATTGCCCGCTCCGCTCAGCGCGCTTTCCAGCACGGCGGGACCGGCGTTTGCCGGCGCGTTCGGATTCCTCGGCTACGGACATCAGCTTCCTCCTCGCTCCGGTCACTGGCGCGAAACCATGGCAACCGCCTTGACTTGACATACCTGTACATTTGATTGACATATATGTCAATTATGTTCCAATCAGTGAAAATCAAAATTCGGTGTAAAAAATGGAAACCGCAAACGTTCTGCCGCCGCGCGGATCGGAGGAAATCTGGCTGGATGCCGCCCATGACCTTTTGACCACATCCGGGGTGGATGCGGTCAAGGTCATGGCCCTGGCGAAAAGCCTGAAGCTGTCCCGGACGAGCTTTTACTGGCATTTCAAAGACCGTGAAGCCCTGCTCGAGGCGATCACCCAGCGCTGGGAGAACAAGAATACGGGGAATCTCGTGGCGCGGACCGAGGCTTATGCGGAGAGCATTTGCGAGGCCATGTTCAATCTTTTTGACTGCTGGCTGGACAAGGACCTTTTCGACGCGGAACTGGACCTGGCCATCCGCAATTGGGCGCGGACCGACCCGGTCTTGAAAAAGCGCCTGGACAAGGCCGATGCGGAGCGGCAGCAGGCCTTGAAGGCCATGTTCGAACGCTTCGGCTATTCGGCCATCGAAGCCGAGGTGCGCACCATGACGGTGGTTTTCACCCAGATCGGCTACATCTCCATGCAGATCACCGAAGCACCGGAAGGGCGCATCGCGCGCATGCCCGACTACGTGGAGGTTTACACCGGGCAACGGCCGAGCGAACGGGAAGTCCGTCGGTTCTTCGCAAGGCACGGATATCAGGCGGCCAAAGCGACCGCTTGACGGTGATTATCTTTTCACGGTGATTATCTTTTCACGGTGATTATCTTTTCACGGCGGCACGCCGCAGAGGCAGGCCCCCGTAGGGTTGGCGGGAGACCACATCGTGGACCATGGTGGCCAAGGTCGTCAGATCGAAAACCGGCAGCCGGAGTTTTTCCTGAATCTCCGCGGCGTAGGGCGGCATGTCGGTGCATTCCAACACCAAGGCACCGATGGTCTTGTTGTCACGCACCAGGCGGGCCGCCGCATCCATGACTTCGTCGCGGACCTTTTCAATGTCCATGTGATCCCGCCGGGCCTCCAGGATGACCTCCCGGAATTCGTGGGAGTCTTCCATGCCGCCGATCGCCACGGGCACGCCGCCGGCGCCCACGGCGGCAAAATGCCGTTCCGTCAGGTTTCGCGCGTCGGCGGTCAAGACACCGACCTTTTGCCCGGGCCGCAGCATGGCCTGGGCGAGCGGTACCTGGATCAAGCTGGAGGCAAAAACCGGCACCGAGACCGCCGCAGAGAGTTCCTGCTGATACAAGGCCAGGAAGCCGCAGCTTCCGGTGATGGCCCGCACCCCATCCGCTTCCAAACGCCGTGCCGCATCAATAAAAGGCGCGATGAATTCCGGCGAGGGCCGGTTGATGAGTTCGGCGACCGTTGCGCCCGCCACGGTCTCATAGAGCACGGGAAAGGACAGTCCGGAAGGATTCTTGATGTGTCCGGGCGGCTTGGGAAAACGGGAATCCAGGCACAGCACCCCGATCGTCACACCACAGATGTTGGTCCCGCCCTCAATCAGCATCGATATCTATCTCCCCTGTTAAGAAAACCGCTCGGCCCGATAGGGCGCCAGGTCCATGTTCGGCCGTGTGCCCGACACCAGATCGGCCACCACCCGCCCCGTCGCCGGCGCCATCATCAAGCCATAGTGAGAGTGGCCGAAGGCGGCAAAGAGTCCGGACAAGCCCGGCAGCTCGCCGATGCAGGGCAAGCTGTCCGGAAACGATGGCCGCGCGCCCATCCATTCCTCCACCTCTTCCGTGTTGAGGTCGGGCAGCATGCGCTTGGTCAGCCGTTTGAAAATGCGGGCGCGGCGATAATCGGGCGGGGCATCCAGACCGGCAAACTCAGCCGTACCGGCGCTGCGGACGCCCGTATCCATGGAACTGGTCACGAACTTCCCGTCCACGTCCATGATGGAGTTGTTGAGGACCACGCCGGGATTTTTGAACACCAAGTGATAACCGCGCTCCGCTTCCAGAGGCAGGCGCAGGCCGAGGGGGGCCAGCAAGCGGGCAGACCAGGCGCCCGCCGCCATGACCACTTTGGACGCCGTCAAGCTGCCCAGGTCCGAGTCCACGGTCCAGCCATTGTCTCCGGGTGTGAGTTGGTGCACGGTGCCCCGCAGCACCTGGCCGCCCAGGGCCTGGATCTTTTCCGCCAGCACCTGGCCGATACGCCCCGGTGCGATGGCCCTTGCCTGGTCGCGGATCACGATCGCCGCTTTGAAATCCGGTGACAGCGCCGGCTCTATATCCCGCAATTGATGCCCGGAGATCACCTCCATCGGGGTGTGATGGCGGGCGCGGAGCCGCCCCGCGGCGTCCCCCAAATGGGCGTCCTCAGCCCGGCGGTAGACGTGGAGATACCAGGAATCCCTGACCAGGCTCTCATGGCCCGTGCCCCTGAGGTGATGGCGGTAGAGGTCCACGCTGGGGCCCGTGAGCGCCGCCATGGCATCACTGATCCCGGTGATCTTGTCCGGCCGGCCGGCCCGGAGAAACCGCAGCGCCCATGGCAGGGCCTTTGGCAGATAGCCCGGCCGGACCGCGACCGGCCCTTCGGGGTCGAGCAGCCACTTGGGAATGCTCTTCCAAACACCCGGAAGGGATTGAGGTACAGTGGACCAGGGCGAGATCACGCCGGCATTGCCGTAACTGGCGCCTTGCCCCGGCGCATCCCGATCGATCAGCGTGACCGCCTCGCCCTTTTCAAGCAAAGACAAGCCGCAACAGATCCCGACGATGCCCGCGCCGACGACGATCGTCCCTGCCGCACCAGCCTGACTCATGGGGCGGGGCTCCCGAAAACAGCATCCTGAAGGACCGTCACTTACCGTGCCTCGCGATCCACTCGGTGGATTTCTGCTTGGCCTCGGCGATCTCTTCGGCGGTCATGCGGTCCACCAGGACATCGCGGTTGCTTTGGGCGATGGGGGCCAACAAGGGGGACTCCGCCTGGCCGGCGGCAATGTCGAACCACATGTAGGATAGGACATAGTCACGCTCGATCCCGTAACCGCCGGAATAGATGTTGCCCAAGGCATATTGGGCATCGCCATGACCAAGTTCCGCCGCCCTTTCCCACCACTTGAGGGTTTGCGTCAGATCCTGGTCCACGCCTTGCCCATCGCGATACAAGGTGCCCAGCGCAAACTGGGCCGGGGCGTTGCCCTGTTCCGCCAAGGTCTGAATCTCCGAAAGAGTTTGCGCCCAGGCCGGCAAGGCCAGCCCCATGGCAAGAGCCAGAGCGGCAAACGTCCGTTTCATGAACTCCCTCCCCTGTGGTCTTGAAATCTGCACACCGGCTTTTCCCTTTGAACCGGACCTCCGTACCTCGGCCGCAACAGAAAGGACCTAGCGCACGACAAAGACGGAACAGGTCGCGTGACGCATCACCCGCGCCGCATTGGGGCCCAGCAGATAGTCGGCCAGGTCCGGCTTGTGGCAGCCGATCACGATGAGGTCCGACTTATCGGCCTTTGCCTGGGCCAAAATCTCCCGATAGACCGAGCCGAAACGCACCACGGCATCTGCGTCGCTGGCGGGCAAATCCAGTTTCCCGACCCACTGGCTGAGCTGATGGGAGACCTTTGACGAGGTCTTTTCCCGATAATCCGCCGGCAACTGGATGGCGGCGGCGGGCGCAATATCGCTCGCCACATAGACCAGGGTCACCTGGGCCCCTTGCAGCTTGGCAAAGTCCGAGGCGATGGCCAGGATGCGGTCAGCGAGCGTCGTGTCTTCCAGGTCAATCGCGACGAGAATTTTATCGATCATGGCATCAGCCCTCCTGACGTGCCGCGTCAACGGGGGTCTCGGCTCTTCGTTTTTTGGCGATCAGCTGTATCACAAGGACCGGCGCCACGATGGCGAGAGCCAGCAGGTCCGATTGCCAGGACGGGGCAATGGCCACCAATCCGGCGATGGCGGCAAGGACCCGTTCATACCAGGCCATGGGTGCCCAAAAGAACCCGACGACCGAAGCCGACAAGGCAACCACGCCCAATATGCAGCTGGTGGCCGCGTAGGAGAATTCCCAGAAATCAAAGCCCGTTGAGGAGACCAAAAGCAAAACGGGCGCGTAGACGAAGGCCATGGGCGCGATGATCTTACCCAGCCCCAGTGTAAAGGCGGAGATACCGGTTTTAAACGGGTTGGAGTTGGCGATGGCCGCCGCCGCATAGGCAGAGGTACAAACCGGCGGCGTGATTTCCGCCACAACGCCGTAGTAAAGCACGAAGAGGTGCGAAGCGATGGGAGGCACGCCCAACTGGGCCAGTGCCGGCTGGGCCACCGAAACCAGCATGATGTAAAGGGCGGTGGTTGGAATGCCGGCCCCCATCAGAATGCAGGCGATCGCGATTAAAACCAGGGACAGGAAAAGCTGCAGGTCTTGAACCGAAAACAGCTCGAAGGCACCGTAGTGGAAGAACCAGTAGACATTCTCCGCCATGGCGGCCGCGCCGGAGGTAACCATGAAACCGATACGGAAGCCCACGCCGGTGGTGTTGATCACCCCCACGACGATACCCACGGCGGCCGAGGCCGCGCCGACGGCCAGGGCATACTTGACACCGGTCTCCAGAGCCCCCAACAGATCCGGCATCTTCATGCGTTTTTGCGGATTGAAGATGCCGATCAACGAGCCCACGACCAACAGGGCGGTGATGGCCAGACCGAAACCTTCATTCTGATACTTCCAAAGGGCAAAGGCGATGAAGGCGGCGGGAAAAACCCAGGTCCAGGGCACATTGCGCCGGGCGGCGCCGACGATGATGGCCAGGCTGATACCGCAGAAAGCCGACATATAGGGCGTGTAACCGGAAAACAAAACCGCCAGAAGCGCGATCAGCGGGATCACGTTGGCCCAGCCGTCTTTCCAAACCTCCTTGAACTTGGGCAGCATGTCGGCGGCAATGCCCTTGAGGTCGAGGCGGCGGGCCATCAAGTGGACCACCGTAAAGACCCCCACGTAGTGCAGGAGCGCGGGGAAGATGGCCGCGATGACGATGGTCGTATAGGGCACCTCCAGAAACTCGGCCATGATGAAGGCCGCCGCGCCCATGATCGGCGGTGTGATCTGGCCGCCGGCCGAAGCCGCCGCTTCCACGCCGCCGGCAAAGCGGCCGGGATAGCCCAGACGTTTCATGTTGGGAATGGTCAGGGCGCCCGTAGACACCGTGTTGGCGACGGAAGAACCGGAAATCGTACCAAAAAAGGCCGAGGACACCACCGAGACCTTCGCCGGGCCGCCGGTATACTTGCCGGCGAGAATGGTGGCGTTGTCGATGAACAACTGGCCAAGTCCCGTGCGCTGGGCGATCACGCCGAACAGGACAAAATGGAACACGATGGTGGAGACGACCCACAAGGTGACGCCGAAAATACCTTCCTGGGGAAAGTACATGGACGAGACGAAGGTATTAAACTTCACACCCGGGTGCTGCAAAATGCCCGGAAAATAAGGCCCGAACAGGGCATAGGACATGAAAATACAAATAATGAACGGCAGCACCCAGCCCAGCGTCCGGCGGGTAATGTCCAAGACCAGCACGATGAGAACCGCCCCGAAAAACAAGTCCGAGGTATTGGGGTTGCCCATTCGGAATGTTTGTTCTTCGATACCGAACATGGGCAGACCGTGCCACGCCATGCCCAGATAGAGCGAGGACGCCACCCCCAGGATGATGGCGATGATGTCGTAAAAGGGAATGTTCCCGATCCGCAGGCCGCCCCGTTTCAATTGGAAGGCGTCTTTGGTACGGAACAGGGGGAAATAGGCAAAGGTCAGGATAAACAGGCCCGACAGAAACCAGCCCATATGCCAATGCTCCGCCGGCAGGGCAAAGCCGGCGGTCAAGAATTCATAGGTGGCAAAGGCGATGGCAACCGCCCGCAGGAAAATGTGCATACGATCGGTGACCGGGCGGGTCGCCGCGGCCTCGTCGTATTTTTCCTCGATCGCCTTGAGTTCTTCTTGGCTTAGCTCAAGGTCGTCTGATTTCTCGTCGCTCATGAAGCCTGCTCCCCCTGACGGCTCTCGGCGATTGCAAATCACTGCCGATCGCGCTTTTTAATGGCTTAATGAAACAAATTTTTTAAATAGATTCCCCGGCCGGCATCGAACGGAATATGAAAACAAAAATGCCGGCCGGGGTAGTTCTTACAGGGAGGAATGGCTTATTGAATCGCGCCCACTTCCTTATAGAACTTTTCGGCACCGGGATGCAGGGGAACACCCAAGGCCTCGACCCCATCCAGGGCCGTTTCCAAAGTGATCTGCTTGCCCTTGGCGTGGCCGTTGTCCAACAGCTTGCGGGTGTTATCGTTCCACATGGCTTTGGTGATGCCGTAGACCAGTTCTTCGGGCTGGTCGGCCGAGACCACCAACAGAGCACTGACGGCGGGCGTCAGGGAGTCATTCTCCACACCTTCATAAACACCGCCGGGAATCTTCGACGGGATATAAGCGGGAATGATCTCGTTGATCTTTTGCAGATCTTCCTCGGTGAAGGAGTGCAGGTTCATACCCTTGGTGGAAGCCAACTGGACCATCGCCGCCACCGGCCAACCGGCCGCGTAGAAATAGGCGTCCAATTGACCGTCGGCCATACGCTCGGCCGACTGGCTGTTGTTCAACTCGGCTTCTTCGATGTTATCGCGGTTGATACCCCAGGCTTCCAACATCTGCAGCACGGCGACCTGGGTGCCGGAGCCCGCCTGGGCGATCCCCACGCGCTTGCCTTCAAGTTCGCTCAAATCCTTGATGGTCTTGCCTTCGGGCAGCACCAAATGAAGATCTTCCGGATAGAGGTTGGCGACAATGCGCAGTTTTTCATGGGGCTTGCCATCGAATTTGCCCTCGCCCAGGTACATGGAACGGGTCACATCGGCGGCCGCCATGCCCATTTCCAGTTCGCCATTCTGCACCGCCGCATTGTTGGACACGGAGGCCGTGGTTGACTGAGCAATGGCAATCAGGCCAGGCACGCCGCATTGACCGCCTTCATCGCAAGGCCGCGAACCGGGCGGGCTGGAAATGCCGTTGGCGATGGTACCGCCGATGGGGAAGTAGGTTCCGCCGGCACTGCCCGTGCCGATGCGGAAAAAGGTTGGATTTTGCGCTTGAGCGATCGCGCCGGAAAACAAAACGGTCGCGACCGCCGCAACCGCAAGCTTAGACTTGAGATTCATTTTATTCTCTCCCTTGAATTACCGTTATTTTGGTTAGTCGCCATTCTTCGGCAATGAATTGCCTGAGACCAATTCCAAATATAACAGGCCGATTATAGGAAAGAGAAATCGATAAATTCAAATTTTTAATTCTTCTATATCCATAGATTTAATTTATGATGTCGGCGCCATATGGGAGGCATTCTTGAATCTCAAGCAGTTGAGCACTTTTCGCGAGGTCATGTTAACGGGCTCGGTGACCCAGGCGGCGCGCAACCTGTTTCGGACCCAGCCCGCGGTGAGCGCGCAAATCGCCGCCCTGGAAGACGAGGTGGGCCTGAAGCTGTTTGAACGCCAGGGCGGGCGGCTGCTGCCCGTGCCCGAGGCCCACTATCTCTTCGAGGAAGCGAGTGCCATTCTCGGGCGCCTGGACGCGGCCAAGCGCACCATGAAAGGCATCCGTAACCTGGATCAAGGCACCATTCAGATGGTTTCCATGCCTGGGCCCTCGGCCTTCCTGCTGCCCGACCTGATCGCCGAGTTCGTGCAGCATCGCGACCAGGTGAAGGTCTCCCTGATCGCGCGCAGTTCCATCCAAGTCCAGCAGTTGATCGCCGTCCAACAATACGACGTGGGACTGGCCGACGTGGGCTTCGCCGGGTTCGGCGAATCACCTCTCGTGGACCACGACATTCTGCGCTTTGAGTGCCTCTGCGCCATGCCGGCCGATGACCCCTTGGCGGGCAAGCAGGTGATCACGGCAGGTGACCTGTCCGGGCGGCCCATCGCGACCCTTTATGAGGAGCATCCAAATTTCACCCAGACGAAGGCGGCCTTCGCCGAAATGGATGCGGTCTTCAATCCCCGCTTCGAGGCGCAGTACTTCATCCCCCTGCTGACCTATGTGGAACGGGGTCTGGCCTACGCCATCGCCGATCCCATGGCGGCCCGGAGCTACCAGCTTTATAAGGGAAGCCAGGGGAAAATCGTCTTTCGCCCTTTCCGACCCACGGTTTACCTGGTGAGCTCCATCATGGTGCCGAACCATAAACCGGCTTCCAATTTGGTACGAACGTTCATCACGCAGTTAAAATCCGAATTGCATCGCCTCATGACGGAGTTCACACCAACAACCAGTCCTTAGCCGGTTCCGCAGCGGACTTTGACGTAAGTCCGAGCCTCCGTACCCGAGCGGCCACATCTGACTTATTGGGTTTGATGCTCCCAAAAACGCCCAGGATTTTCCTACCTCCGCGAAAAAAACGCCGATGGCGCCTTGTGCAGAACAGGTTCGCTGCCCGCTGAATAGGCCGGGGCTTTCTGCCTTGGCTGGCCCCAGGACCGACAGCACCGGCAATTTATGCGCAAAAGGACATTTTTCTCGGTTTGAATCTTTTTCCGGCCCAAGGTCCTCACGGCATTCCGTCAAACCGGGCAAGCGATTTACCCGGCATCCTAGGCGACACCCGCCTGACGAGTGGCCAGGCGTAAAAAGCAGTCCCCGATCGGGACAAGTTGTCGATAGACCAGAGGTCAGCCTTGCTTTACTATTCCTGGTGTCCCACGGGGAACCCGTGATCGGCCGATTGAAATGCTATTTTTGACCTTGGCAAGGGCCGATCCTTACCGGCGGTTGTCGAAAGACCAGAGAATTTTTTGATTGTCACTCTATATTCAATATTAATGGATCTACATCCACAATCCATAAAGCGGTTGGCCACCTGCCACGGCATCTAGCGCCGAAAAGGCGGAGCAATAGGATGTGCGAATATGAAAAAGCAAAGCGCGTTCGCGACGGGCAAGGAAGTCATTTCGTGTATGCAGGACCATGCCAGGAACGGGGGCAAATCGGTCTTTCGTCAAGCCCTTGAGATTGGCGCCCTGGCATTTGGCCCCGGCCGGATCTCGCCGAAAGAGTATGTGTTTTACCGGCTCTATGACGACAATCGTTTCACCAAGAGCGACAAACGGCGCTTCGTGGGCAAGGCGGCGGAGTTTCCGATCTCACGCATATTAAACAACCATTCATGGTATTCTATATCATCGGACAAGCTTTCCAGCTACATTCTGTTGTCTGGGATGGGTTTTCCGATTCCCGAGATCAAGGCGGTCTATCACCGTTACCGCCATTCCGGCAACTTTCTAAGATTGCAGAACCCGGGATCTCTTTGTGCGTTCCTCAGAAACCCTGACATTTACCCCATGTTCTGCAAGCCCATTTATAGTCGTCATGGAATCGGTGCCGCCAGCTTGCTCGGCTATGACAGCGACACCGATGAGCTGATTCAGCCTTTCGGCAGGCGAATAGACGTGGCCAGCTTCGCCGAATCAGTCCAAGGATTCGTCAAGGGGTACCTTTTCCAACGGCAATTGATGCCCCATAAGGCTCTTGCTGACATCTGCGGCGACCGTATCGCCTCCTTGCGACTGGTGGTCTTTCTGAGCAACGGCGTCCCGCACATCACCCATGCGACCTGGAAAATACCGGCCAGCGATAGCATCACCGACCATTTCGCCAATGCGGACAATCTAGATGCGAATGTAGATCCTGAATCGGGTGTTATCATCCAAGCCTTCCGCCGCCATGGGCTGCGCCAAGAGGCGGTCACCCACCACCCGGATAGCGGCAAAGCCGTCACGGGCTTCCAAATCCCCCATTGGCAGGCAGCGCGGGATCTGTGCCTTTCCGCCTCGAGCACCATTCCCGGACTGAGGCTGCAGGCCTGGGATATCGCGATCTGCGAAGAAGGCCCCGTGATTTTGGAAGTCAACATGGGCGGCGACTTCGAAATCCAGTTCTCGACGGGCAAGGGCATGCTGACCCCGGCGATCGAGCAGGCCCTGATCGATAGCGATCCAAACTGGAAAAAGACGGTCACAAACTCAATTATAAAACGGTCGTTCGCCAAAATCCTGCCAAAAGGCAGAAAGGCCCAGCCCCACACCGCATAGGGATGACATGCTGCCCCTTGCGGCACCGAGCGGTCCGAGGCCATGCTGTGGACATCCGCACCGACAACTGGCCTGATTTAGGGGATGAACGATCCAGCCGCAAAGACCTCAAAATGGAGGTTGACCGGCACGTTGTCCTTGCCGTTGACCGGGATCATGTCCTGCGGACAGGCGGACATGACGGCGATACAGGGCCGCTCCGCCCGGAAATCCACATAATCCCCTGCCCGTGAGACCGGCGGCAGCCAGTCGATTGCGTGGTCCCGCCCGACCGGGATGTTCATCCAAAGATTGAAGGGTGCGGGAATTTCCCTTGCCCGGCGGCCGATCGCCAAGAGGGCCAGGCGTAGGTTATCGGTGCAGTTATCGTGATAACCTTCCACGCCCAGACTGTGATAGCGGTGCAGGTCGCAGGCGGCGATGATGGTATCGTGAATGCCAGGCGAAGTATCCTCAATAAAGGTGAGGATGGGCCGCCGCCTGTTGGTGCAAAGGGGCTGCCCGGCCTGGGGGATTATGGTCTCCAGTTGGGCCCGCAGATGCTCCATGGACATAAATTCGCGCGGATCTTCCGTACAAAAGGCCCAAAAATCACACACTTGGGTGCCATGGGTGTTGATGACGCGCAGTATCTCCCCCGGCAGGAGGCTGACGGCCCGGCCGGTACGGGCCGCGACCACGTAGCGCTCGCCGAACTGAGGCCGTCCGTCGGGAGAGATGGCGGCCGTTGCCGACCCATTAGTGCCGTCCGGTTCCCCCTGATCCGGGATTGTTTCTTGATTTTCGACCACGTTTGCCTCTTCCAATAGCCCTCTAGGCAATCACCGTAACGGTACACGCCGCCGCCATGGCGGTACCTTGTCACCCATTCGCCTTTTATCCTATGCTAACGACCGTAAGATGCAACAAGGTACGAAACCGAGAAATAGCAAACAAGGGAGGCCAGGGCTTTGAAACTCCCCGAATTCGACAAAGAGGCAAAAGTCCGTCCAACAGATATCACCGGCCGCCGGGATTTTGGCGCGTCCCGGGTCGACTTCGACGAAATCCCCATCATCGACATCCAGGCCATGTTGGGCGACGATCAAGCGGCCAAGCAAGCGGCCGCGCAAAAGGTCCGCGACGCCGCGGTCAACGTGGGCTTCTTTTACGTCAAGAACCATGGGGTGCCGGAAACCGTCATTCAGGCGGCCCTGGCGGCGGCTGAAAACTTCTATGCCCTGCCGGTGTCGGTAAAAAAACAGTACGATGTGGCCGTCACCAAGCGCCACAAGGGTTATGTGCCCGTGGGCGGCCTTTCCGCGGACCCGGAGATCGTGGATCTGCAAGAAGGCTACGAAGTCGGCTTGGAACTCCCCGAAAGCGACCCGGATTACCAGGCCGGCAGCCCCTTGCTCGGGCCGAATGTCTGGCCGGCGGAACAGCCCGCGTTCCAGCGGGACATTTATGGCTACTTTGAAGAGGCCATGGCCCTGGGCAAGCGTTTGTACCGCCTTTTCGCCCTCGCCCTTGACATGCCGGAAGACTACTTCGAGCCCTTGGTGACCAAGCCTTGCGCCCAGCTCCGCATTCTCTACTACCCGGATACGGAGCCTCAAGAGGCGGCGGTGGGGATCGGCCCGCACACCGACTATGAGAGCTTTACCCTGCTATGGCAGTCCCAGTCGGGCCTTCAGGTGCAAAACCGGGCCGGGCAGTGGATCGAAGCGCCGCCGATCCCGGGGACTTTCATCATCAATATCGCCGACATGATGATGCGCTGGACCAACGACCTGTTCGTTTCCACGCCCCATCGGGTCATCAATCTGTCCGGCAAGAAACGCAATTCCATGGCGCTGTTTTTCGCCGCCAACCACGACACGGTCGTTGAGTGCCTGCCGAGCTGCGCCGACGCGGCAAATCCGCCCAAGTACCCGCCGACCCATTTCGGCTATTGGATCGAAAACATGCACTCCTTTTCCTATGCCTATCGCTGGGACGAGCGGGGCAAACTGCCCGATCCGGAAGAGGCCGCCCAGGCCCTGCTGGCTCAAAGAAACCCGTAACTTCCCGGCAACAGAGCCGCATCTTTTCATCACAAACCGCTGCTGAATCGGCCATATGATGCAATAACGCATCATATGTTCATTCTACTGATTCTTTATACTGCATCAGATTTCCGATATTTTATCATATTTTTCAGATATTTATAAAATATTTTCGCCAAAACCCGAAGGTTTGGCACAAGATCTGCTTTATTTGCGACAACAAGCAATCTGATGCAAAATAGCATCAGAAAAATGCGCCCCGGCTCAAAGCGGCCATGCGGCGGCACGAACAGGATCGGCGGAGTGTCATGAGTGAGTTTCCGTCATTTGGGGAGGCGACGAGCCTTCAAGACGCGGTTGACGCCCTGACGGCGGCCGGTATCACGGTGGCGCACGTGGGCCTCTTCGACTTGATGGGCACCTTTCGGGAACGCCGTTTGAAGGTGGACGACGTGACCCGGGTCATGGACGGGGGCGGGACCTTCGTGAATGTGCTGCCCCAATGGAATGCCGCCGAACAGTTGATCGGTGGCGGACCTTTCGTCGGCGAACCGGTGACCATCGATCCGGCCTCCATCCGCCCCTTTCCCTTCGAGCCCCAGGCCTGCCTGATGGTGGCGGACTACGGCGGCCCCTCCTCGGCCCTCTCGCCCCGTGCCCTCTTGCAGCGGCAAATCGACAAGGCAGACTCCCTGGGCTTTGGGGTCAAGGCGGCCCTTGAGTCCGAGTTTTTTGTTCTGCGGGAAGACGCGGACAGCCTGCGGGACAGCGCCTTTTCAACGATCTCGCCCTTCGCACCGGACAACCGTTGCTGGGCCGGGGAAAGCGCCGCCATCCATGCCGACTTCGTGAGCGCCTTAAGCACGCTCCTGGCCGACGGCGGCATGGACCTGTTGTCGTTGAGCCTTGAGCTTGGGCCGGGATGCTTCGAGGCTACCCACAAGGCCACCTCCCCCCTGCGGGCGGCGGAAGACCATCTTTTTTTCAAGATGATGACCAAGGCCTTTTGCCGCCAGCGAGGTTTGACGGCCTCCTTCATGTCCCAGTTGGACAGCAGCTTGCCGGGTCTTTCCCAACACCCCCATGTCTCCCTCTTCGACAAGGCGAACGGGCGCAATCTATTTGTCGGCGACGACCAAGGCATGAGCGAATTGTTCGAGCATTTTGTCGCCGGCGTGCTGAGCCTGATCCCCGAGGCCATGGCCCTGACCCATCACACCACCAACTCTTATCGGCGCATCGCACCGGGAAACTGGGCTCCCAAGTCGGCCTCTTGGGCGCGGCAAAACTACTCCGCTGCCGTGCGCGCGGTGGTGTCCCCGCAAGATGTCTGCCGCATGGAGTACCGCCTGCCCGGTGCCGATGCCAATCCCTATCTGAATCTGGCTTATGTCTTGGGCGCCGGTCTATGGGGCATTGAGGCCAAGGCGGAACTGCCGGCGGAATTCACCGGGGGTAGCCCGGATGAGATGCCGGAGAACGCCGTCCCCCTGCCCCATGATCTCTTTGAGGCCGCCGATTGCCTTGCCGGTTCCGAGCGGGCAGCGGCGATTTGGGGCGCTCCCTTCATCCAACATTTCATCGCCGCGATCCGCAGCGAGGAGGCGGCTTTGCGCCGCGAGGTGAGCGCGGCGGAACGGGCCCGGTATCTGGAAGTGGTTTGACCTGAGGAGGCGAGATTTTTTATGAGCGACCTGCAAGACTATTTGAACGATCCGGCCCGGGAGGCCCTCATTCCACAGGTACGCGCAAAAATCGACTCCCTGGGGGTCGACGCCATCTATTACCAGTACGTCTCGATTACCGGGCGCATCATGGGCAAGGTCGTCCCGGCCAAACATTGGGAGCGCATGGCCCACGAGGGCATGCAGACCTGGCTCGGCGGCGTCACCAACGTCTTCGCCGACCGCGCCGGCCAGCTGATCGGATTTCCGCCCAACGCCTCGGAGCTTTTGGCCCTGCCCGATCCAGACACCTTTTGCCAGCTACCCTGGAACAAGCGCCTGGCCCGGGTTTTCTGCACGGTGTTTTTCAGCCGCGAAGACCCGGAGCGCCCGGAGGAATTCCTGGATTCCGATTCCCGCGGCAACCTGCGGCGCATTCACAAAAAGTTCCAAGAGGATCACGACGGTTTGCACCTGCGGGTCGGTTGCGAACCGGAAATGCTCTGGCTCAAGCCCGGCGATGACAAGCGGCCTTACTATGAAACCACCAAGCCCTATGCCTATCACATCGACCAATTCGAACAGCTGTCCGATGTTTGGCTGAAGGTCTTTGACTACGGCACGGCCATGGGCCTGGATATGATCCAAGGCGACCACGAGGACGCGCCGGGCCAGATCGAGATGAACTTCCAGTACGACGAAGCCCTGCGCACCAGCGACCGCTTGACCACCTATCGCCAGCTTTGCGCCCAGGTGGCCCGGGAGTTCGGCCTGATCGCGGTTTTCATGTCCAAGCCCTATATGGGTATGCCGGCCAACGGCTGTCACCATAACCTGTCCCTATGGCGCTGTGGGGAGGATGGCCTGCATTCTGGGGGCGCCGCGGATCTGCCGGCCATGGACGAAGTCTTTACCCACCGCACGGGCGGCCAGAACGAAATCGAGGACCCGGATCACAGCTGGATGCCGGCCGAAACCGGACGCTTTGCCCTGGGCGGCATGTTGAAACACCTCAATGCCCTGGTTGCCATCGGCTCTTCCACCGTCAACTCCTATCGGCGTCTGAACGATACGGGGATGTGGGCGCCCGTCGGGGCCAGTTGGGGCTTGCAAAACCGCTCCTGCGCCATTCGCGTGTCCAGCCCGGACCGCTTCGAGTTCCGCTGCGTGGACAGCATGGTCAACCCTTATCTGATGCAGTCCGCCCTGTTGAAGGCCTTCGACGACGGCATCCGGAACAAGGTGGATCCGGGCAGCCCGGAAGACCGGAATTTCGTGGATGTTCTGAATTCGGGCGAAGCGGTGGAACGTATTCCGACAACCCTGCGGGATGCTTTGGATGCCTTGGCTGAGGACGAGGTGATCAAGTCCGCTTTGCCGGGGGACATGTACGGTATCTACGATTGGTACAAGCGGGACGAATGGAACAAATTCATCTGGCAGGTCTCTGATTGGGATGTGAACACCTATCTGGATTGCCTGCCCTGACCCTAAGTGAAAACGAGGTAGCCTTGTTTAAGCTCAGCGAAAATCAAATCAGAAGCTTCAACGAAGACGGCTTTTTGATTGTGGAAAACCTAATCGATGACGATACGGTCGAGCTCTTGCGCGCGCGCTACCGGCGGCTCTTCAAGGGGGATTTCGAGACCGGCATCCTGCCCGATGAAGTGAATTGGCAGGAGGCGACGGGCGACCCCAGCCTGACCCGGCAAATCTGTAATGGCTGGAAAGCAGACCGGGCCATCGCCCGGGTGGTGCTCAGAGCGGACCTGGGCCAGGCGGTCGCGGAGCTGGGCGGCTGGCCGGGCACCCGCATCATGATCGACAATGTGCTGTGGAAGCCGGCGCAAACCCGCCCCCTCGCCTATCATCAGGACAACGCCTACCTGAAATGGTTCGAGCCGTCGGAGTTGCTCAGTTGCTGGATCGCCTTGGACGACACCACGGCCGACGCCGGCACCATCGAATTCGTGCGTGGCTCCCACCGGTGGCGGCATTCCCTGCCGGAAGGGGAGTTTCATGGGCCTAAAGAGTACCGCAAATACATGGAGCTCGCGGCGGCCAGAGAAGGTGTGGAACCGGAAATCGTTTATGTGGAAGTGCCCAAAGGCGGCGGTTCCTTCCACCACGGCTGGACCTGGCACGGTTCGGGCGACAACACCTCGGCCAGCCGGTCCCGCCGGGCCCTGGTCCTGCATGCCATGCGCAGCGATACCCATTATGTCCCCGAACACCTTGGCCAAGGGACCGGCAGTATCTATAGTCGCTACAAGCGCCTTGGCGACAATGTCATTGACGAGAACTATTTCCCCATTCTTTGGACCAAGGATGGATACCGGACTCCTGGAATCGAAAACTATTTGAGCGCGGATTGATGAACGAAAGTTTGAAGCTTGAGCAGGAGTTGGAGCGCCTGCGGCGCGAGAACGAGATGCTGCGCAGCTTCATCAACACCTCCAAGGACGCTTTGTGGTGCATCGAGTTCACCGAACCGGTGGACCTGACCGCGCCGGAAGCGGAGATCATCCGCCAGGTCTTCGAGAACGAAAGCCACTGGCGCCTTTGCAATCAGGCCATGGCCGACCTTTACAAATTGCCGGCGGACCGGGATTTTAATGCGCAGAACGTACGGTTTGTGTTTCCGCGCAATCCCGATAACGAAGACTTCGTGAAGAACCTGATCGCCAGCGATTTCAACTTGGATGGCGCCCCCTCCCTGGACCAAACTTATGAAAACGAGTGGATGCAGGCGGAAAACGACGTGCGGGCCCGCATCGAAAACGGCCGGCTCTACCGCATGTGGGGGGCGGTGCGCAACATCAGCCAGCAACGACGCCGGGAACAGGAACTCAGCGACCGTCTTGAATCCCTGGTCAATGTCTTGAGCGCCATTCCCGACCCCATTCTGGTGCTGGGCGAAGACGGGAACCTGCAGGCCGCCAATCCGGCCCTGGAATGGGCCTTCGGCTGGCAGTTGGACGACGTGCTGGGCCGACCCGTTTCCGAACTGGTTGATTTTCCCGACGGTCTGGCCGCGCTCAACGCCGCGCCCGAGCCCGGGGAACGCTCCATGGCGCTGACCGTCTCGGTCGAGACCCCCGGCGGCCGGTCCAAAGCCTGCCAAGCCTTTGTGTCGGCCTTTGCCACCCATAACAACAGCCGGCGGATCGTGGTGACCCTCAGCGGTTTTGCCCGCGCCGCCGCCGCGGCGACTGCGAGCTAGGCCATGGTGCGATTCAAAGCCATCGACATGGGCGTGGGAGAGCGGGACACGGGCGATCTTTTCACCATGTTCGCCAGCCCGACCTTTCAGGCTTTTTTCGATAAAACACCCGATGGCCTGATCGTCCTGGACGCCAAGGACGTGGTCCGCGCCGCGAACAGCACCGCGTTGCAGATGAACGGCGTCGAAAGGCGTTCAGCGCTTGGCCGCGGTTTCGCCGATCTGATGGCAGAGAGCCAGCTGGACTGGAGCGCCATCAACGCGGACCCCATGGCCAAACGGCGGGACTTCCATTCCACCAGCGACGACGGCCGCGCCATCTTGACGTCATTCCGCAGCCTTTTGGATCACAACGGGCAGCCCGCGCTCACCATCATCACCCAACGGGATTTACAGGTTCTGGACCACCTGCGCCGCAGCGCGTCGGGCCTGCGCGGGGGCAACGTTTTCAAGTTCATGTCCGAGCGGGATATCGTCCCCGACTTTGACAAGCAAAAAACCCTGTCCCCCACCATTGAACAGACCATCGACCGCAGCATGCGGGCCCTTCACCAAGGCGCCCGGCTGCTGCTGTTGGGGGAGTCTGGCACCGGCAAAACCGAGTTGGCCAAATACCTCCACCGGTCGGTGGGAACCCGGGAAGAGCCCTTCATCCAGGTGAACTGCGGCGCGATCCCGGAAAGCCTTTTTGAATCGGAAATGTTCGGCTACGAAAAGGGTGCCTTCACGGGCGCCTTGCAAAGTGGCAAAAAGGGCCTGATCGAATCCGCCGAGGGCGGCACCCTGTTCCTTGATGAAGTGGGCGAAATTCCCCTGGTCAGTCAGGCCAAGCTGCTCAAGTTCCTGGAAGACGGCGTGGTGCAAAAGATCGGCGGCCGCTCGGGCCGTCGGATCAATACGCGGATTGTCTCCGCCACCAACCGAGACCTTTGGAGCTTGGTGAGTGAGGGCAAATTCCGCCGCGACCTCTATTACCGACTGGCGGTCATCACCATCGAAATGACCCCGCTGCGGAAACTGCCCGCTCTGACCGGGCATTTGATCGATCATTTCATCGCCATTGCCAACCGCATGCGGACCCCCGCTCTGGAGATTTCGCCCGGCTGCCGGAAAGCCTTGCTGGCCTACGCCTTTCCCGGCAATATTCGCGAGTTGCACAATGTCATTCAGCACTTGTCCGTGGTGTCGCAAGCGACCGCGGAGACCAGCCATCTGCCCGATCATGTCGCCGGTCCTTCAAGATCGACTCATCGGGACATGGTGGATACCGGGCCGGATGGGGACGCGGCACCGGCAGGCCGGCCGCCCCAACTGGACCGGGGAAACCTGAAGGAAATGGTGGGCCTTTACGAACGGGACCTTATTTCACAAGCCATTGATCGTTACGGCAGCAAACGCAAGGCGGCAAAGGCGTTAGGTGTCGACATCGGAACGATTGTCCGGAAAACCCGATCAAAACAGCCGCAAGTAAGTGAAGAACAATAAACCACTCAGAAGGAGGCAAGTTATGAAAAACCTACGCAAAGTTCTGCAATCGGCCGGCGCCGTTTTGGCGGTTATGGGCATGGCGACCGCCGCTCAGGCGGCTGGTGAAGTCAATATCCTGACCTGGGAAGGTTACGCCGACGACAGTTTCATCAAGCCTTTCGAAGAAGCGACCGGCTGCAAGGTCTCGGCCACCTACGTGGGGTCAAACGACGATTTCGCGCCCAAGCTGGCCGCGGGCGGCGGTGTCTATGATTTGGTTTCGCCGTCCATCGATTCCACCAAGGCGCTGATCGAAGCGGGCTTTATCGATCCGGCGGACATGAGCCGCCTTCCCCGCTATGAGGAAATCTACGAGAAATTCCGCACCGCGGAAGGCATCAATCATGACGGCAAGGTCTATGGTGTTCCCTTCTCCTGGGGATCGATTCCCTTCATGTACCGCACCGATAAATTCGAAACGCCGCCTACCTCGCTGAATATCCTTTGGGATCCCGCCCTGGAAGGCAAGATCTCCTTGTGGGACGACAAAAGCGCCATCTACGTGGCCTCCCGGGTGATCGGCAACCACAACATCTATGATCTGTCCGATGAAGAGCTGGAGGCGGCGAAGGCCAAGCTGATCGAGCAAAAACCGCTCGTCCGCAAGTACTGGGCCACCGCCGGCGAGCTGGTCGACCTCTACGCGGCCGGCGAAGTCTGGATCTCCAACACCTGGGGCGGCTATCAGTCGGCCCTCTTGGCGGAGCAGAACATTCCGGTTCAAGAGTTCATTCCCGAAGAAGGGGCCGAGGGCTGGATGGACTCCTGGCTGATCGTCAAGGGCACGCCCAACGAGGACTGCGTTTACGAGTTCATCAACATGGCGACCACGGAAGAGGGCCAATGCGGCATGTCCAACGTCAACGGCTATTCCTCGGCCAACCCGGTCGCGGCCAAAAACTGCATGTCCGAAGAGCAGTTCAAGGCCCTGCATCAGGACGATGTGGACTACCTGGACAGCCTGCTGTTGTGGACCAACCTGCGGGATCGTCTGGAACACTACACCAACACTTGGAACGCCGTAAAAGCGGCCAACTAAGTCGAACCATGACCAGTCATCCACCCGGGCGAGGCCGTCTCTCCCGGGTGGATTGTTCATTCAACAGACAAGTTTCGAAAATGGGACTTTCGGGGACCCTATGAGCGCGATCGTCGAGATACAAAACGTGACCAAGACCTATGGCGGCAAGGTAACGGCCGTCGACGATCTTTCCCTGGCGGTGGAAGAAGGAGAGTTTGTCACCCTCTTGGGACCGTCGGGCTGCGGCAAGACAACCACATTGCGTATGATCGCCGGCTTCGAGATCCCCACACGGGGTCGCATTATGCTGGCCGGCGAGGACGTGACCGATCTGCCGCCCTATCACCGGCAGGTGAATACGGTCTTTCAGGACTATGCCTTGTTCCCCCACATGACCATTCAGGAAAACGTGGGCTACGGCCTGCGGGTGGCGGGCGTGCCGAAGTCGGAGGTCGGCCCCAAGGTCAAGGATGCCTTGGTGCGCGTGGGCCTGCTTGACAAAGCCGCCGACCGTCCGGCCATGCTGTCCGGGGGTCAAAAGCAGCGTGTCGCCTTGGCCCGCGCCTTGGTTCGCCAGCCCAAGGTCCTGCTCTTGGACGAACCTTTATCGGCCCTCGACGCCAAACTGCGGGAAGCCATGCAGGTGGAAATCAAACACCTGCATGAACAGCTGGGCCTGACTTTTGTCTTTGTCACCCACGATCAGCGGGAGGCACTGGTTATGTCCGACCGGGTCGTGGTGATGGACCAGGGCAAGATCGTGCAGTCGGGCACGCCGTCGGAGCTCTACGATCAGCCGGCGTCGGCTTATGTGGCCGACTTCATCGGCAACTCCAACAAGCTGCGCGGCAGGGTGGTGGACATTCAAGGCCGCCAGGTCCGCGTCAAGGTCCTGGGGACCGAGGTATCGGGCCTGGCCCGGCAAAACGGCATCTCGGTCGGTGACTTGGTCCTCATGACCGTGCGCCCTGAAAAAGTGCAGCTACTTGTCGAAGAAGAAGAGGCCGGCAGCGCTTCCTTGCTTTCGGGGACGGTTTTGGACAATCTGTTTCACGGCAGCACCTGCCGCATGGAAATCGATATGGGCGAGGGCGAGCCCTTCGTCGTCGATTTACAATTGAGGACCGCCTTGGACCAAGCCAATCTGGCCGCGCCGGGCAGCAGGGTCCGCCTGGCCATCGACCCGGCCACGGTATCCGTCTTCCCGGACGATGGGGCTTTTGCCTCATGAGAGAAACGACCAGACGGCAGTTGACGGCCACCGCCATCGTCTCGGCCCCCCTGATGTGGACGCTGGTCTTTTTGTTCATTCCCTATTTGGTGATGTTCACCTATAGCTTTTACCTAAAGAAATTCCCAACCTTCGTGCCGGCCTTCGAGTTCGTCAATTACCTGACGATCATTTCCGATCCACAGTACTATCAGGTCCTCTTGCGCACGGCCAAGATCGCCCTGACCGTGGCGGTCTGCTCGTTTTTGATCGCCTATCCCCTGACCTATTTCCTGGTGTTCAAGGTCAAAAGTGCGCGCCTGCGGTCGATCCTTTACATGGCGGTCATCGTGCCCCTGTGGGTATCTTATCTGTTGCGGGCCTATACCTGGAAAACGATCCTGGGCAACGAGGGCATCTTGAATTCCTTCCTGGTCTGGAGCGGCATCCTCAGCCAGCCCACGGACATCTTTTTGTATAACCAGTTCTCTATGGTCGTGACCTTGACCTATATCTTCGTGCCCTTCATGGTCATGCCCCTCTACGCCTCCTTGGAGAAAATTCCAAGAAGCATGATCGAAGCCTCCAAGGACCTGGGGGTGGGACCTTTGCGGACCTTCTGGCACGTCACCCTGCCCCTTTCCATGCCGGGGGTCATTGCCGGCGCCACCTTCACCATCTGCCTGACCTTCGGTGATTTTGTCGCGCCCTTTTTAGTCGGCGGACCCAACGGTGCGATGATCGCGACCATTATTCAAAGCCAGTTCGGCGCGGCGCTGAATTGGCCCTTGGGCGCCGCCCTTTCCATCATCATGTTGATCATCGTCTTGACGATCATCTCGGTCTCCGACCGGCTCGAACGGGCGGGCCGGATTGACTTGAACTAAAAACGGCCGAGACGGGAGCGGCAAAAAATGGCCTCAACAGTCCATGCCCAGGAAAAGATCGGAGACAATCTAATCGGCTTGGCCGCGGCCGGGGCCATGCTGTTTCTCTACGTGCCGGTGGTGGTCCTGATTGCTTTCAGCTTCAACGACAACCGCTCCCTCACCCTGCCGTTCAAGGGCTTCACATTGGACTGGTACGTGAAGGCCTTCAACAATCAGGACATGATGGAGGCCATCGGCAACAGCTTTTATGTGGCCACCACGGCGACCGTAGTGACCCTGATCATCGGCACGGCCGCCGCCTTTACCCTGGATCGCATCAGCTTTCCCGGCAAAACACTGTTTCGCCGCCTTATTCTGCTGCCCATCGCCTTGCCGGGGATCATCACCGGCATCTCCATGCTCAACCTGTTTCGCCTGATTGGCTTTAACCTCAGCTTGGAAACCGTCATCCTGGGCCATGCCACCGCCTTGGTCTCCATCGTGGTGACCCAAGTCTATGCCCGGCTGCAGCGCTTTAACCGGCGCCTGGAAGAAGCCTCCAGCGATCTGGGCGCCCGGCCCTGGCAGACCTTCTTTTTGGTGACACTTCCCAACATCCGCTCCGCCATGATCGGCAGCGCCTTGCTGTCCTTTACTCTCTCCTTCGATGAGATCCCGGTCACCTTCTTTCTGACCGGCCGCGACAACACCCTGCCCATGTACATCTATTCCACCCTGCGCCGGGGCATCACGCCGGAAATCAACGCCATCGGCACGATCATCATTCTCGCCTCCCTGGTTTTGATTGTCTTGTCGGTTTACCTCTTGCAGAAATCCAATCAGGAATGATTGTCCGGGAGTGGCCTCTTCATTTTCACTAAGTCCCGCCAGTCTGCCGCAGGCACCAGGGCCGTTTGGGCGGATTTCAAATCATTGGAATCGTCTTACGATCCAATTGGCCTGAGATTCGCGCTGCTCACTTATAGACCTGATCTACAGACCAGAGCCCCTCCCCACGGTTCGCGTAGGGACGAAGAAACAGCTCAAATCCATCACAGGTAACCTGTTGCGAGGATTGGTTGGCCAAAGCTCTTGCGGGAACCGCGAGGTCTCAAAACCTAATAGCCAGCATTATGAAAATGCACTCAAAACAAGAATAATAAATATAAAATATATTTTTAGATGATTTTGGTACTAAAATTGGTCCCCTCAAAAAGGATCTAAATTTCGGTTTGAGTGGTAAATCGCGAGAACCAATTTCTATTTTTTATAGTTTAAAATAAATAAATTAAATTTTAAGGCATAATTTTTGAAAGATAGATTGACTTGGAATAACTTTGACCCTAAAAATGGCGCCATAGCCATGTGACCAAACATGAAAAATTGGTCTAGATTGGTATGTTCATTAAAAGGGCGCATTTCGAGGAACGCCTGAGTCGGACAGACAAAGCAAATTCGCAACTCTCAGGGAGGACACCATGATCATTAAATTTCTGAAAGATAGCGTCACACGTCGGCGTTTTTTGACCCAGTCCGCGGCGGCAATCGCGGCCACGGGTCTCAGCACACGGGTGCTGGCCGAAGACAAGGTGATCAAGATCGGTTTCTTGGCCCCGCTGACCGGCCCGGTCGCCGCCTGGGGCAAGCCGGGATTGGACGGCTGTATCATCTGGGCCGAACAGATCAATGCCGCCGGCGGGGTCAAGCTGGCCGATGGCGACTACATGGTCGAGTTTATTGGTTATGACAACGAATACGATCCGGCCAAGGCACGAACCGGTGCCACCAAGCTGATTCGCGAGGATGACGTCAAGTTCGTCATGATGCTGGGCGGGGACACCTGGCCCGGTGCCCAGCCCGTGGCCGACAAAACGGGCATGCTGTTTTCGACCCTGCTGCCGTCGGATCTGTCACCCGACACTCATACCTTGCTGGCCCCCGCCGAGGTGCATCCCATCTATAACGTGACCGGCGTCGAATGGTTGGCCGAAAACAAGCCAGACCTCAAGACGGCCGTGATTTGCGCCCAGGACGATGCTTTGGGTCTGCCCTCCGTGGCAACCTACCTGGCCGCCTTCGAAGCCGCCGGTATCGAAATGGTGGAGCCGCCCTTGCTGTTCGACCCCGCCACGACGGATTTTGCGCCGGTGGTCACCAAGCTGATCGCCAAGGATCCGCAGATCGTCTGCCTGGATACCTGCTATTCGGATTACGTCCATCCCATCGTGGAGCAACTGTTCCAGCAGGGCTACAAGGGTCAGATTATCTCTTGCACGGCTGACTTCTATGACCAAATGATGGCCAAAACCTCGGTCGACTTCATGGAAGGCTTTATCTTCCAATTCCCTGACTTCGACGATCCCGCGCTCAACGCCGACAACATCAACTTCCAGGATCCCAACGGCTTTTTTGCCGAATACAACAAGCGGCACCCCGGAGAATGGGGGGCGGTGTCCTGGGAGTATGCTTCGATCATGGATCTGTGGAAAGACGCGGCCGAGAAGGCCGGATCGGCCGAACCCGACGCCGTATTGGCGGCCATGAAAGAAGGCGGCAAGGGCAAACACGCCTTTGGCACCGCCGACTGGTGGGGCGAAGACCTGTTTGGTATCGACAACGCCTTGGTCGGTAACTGGCCGGTGGTGGTGATCGAGGGCGGCAAAGCCAAGATCAAGGAATTCAGGTCCATTCCCGACTGGTATGCCAAACACGGCGACCTGTTGAAGAAACACATGGCCGATTATGGCCAGATGTGGGATCAGCGCGGCTAGATACCGGAATAAGGAGAATGCCATCCGGCCCTTGGCAGCGTGGCGTTCTCCGCCGGCCCGGCTATACTAGTCCGGCCCCGTCTTCATTAAATCAGGGGAAGATTTCATGGGCGAGTTGCTCGCACAAACCGCCTTGAATGCGCTCTACGCCGCCAGCTACCTGTCGCTGGTGGCGGTTGGTCTCGTGCTGATATTCGGCGTCATGGGTGTGATTAACTTCGCCCATGGCGAGCTGTTTATGCTCGGCGCCTATGGGGTCGTGGTGTTTTACGCCGATTTACAGCTCTCATTCTTTTTCGCCATCGCGATTGGCTTGGTTTTTGTCGGATTGGTAGGGCTTGGTATGGAACGCGCGTTGTTCCGCCCCTTGCGGGACAATCCGCTTGGCGGGCTTGTTGCATCCATCGGATTTTTGATGGTGCTTCAGGCTCTGGCGGCCATGGGCTTTGGGGTGCGCATGGAACATGTCCCACCGGTCACCCAACAGGTGATCAGCTTTTCCGATAAAGTTCATCTTGCGGTGCCGCGCCTTTACGTAATCATCGCCGCCGTGGTGCTATTGACCGCGCTTTGGGCCTTCCTGAAAAAGACTCAGTTTGGCTGGGCCTTGCGGGCCAGCGCGCAAGACCCCGAAGCGGCGGCGCTCCAGGGCATCTCCATCAATCAGACCTCGCGCATTGCCATGTTCATCGGCGCCGGCCTGGCCGGCGTGGCCGGGGCCCTGACGGCCCCGATGGTTTCCGTGAATCCCCATATGGGCCACTCGGTCATCGTCGCCGCCTTCATCGTGATCATCGTGGGCGGCGTCGGCTCCCTGGAAGGTGCGGTGGTTGCGGCGGTGGCCTATTCTTTGGTCCACACTTTCGTCACGACCTTCTATGACGGGGTCATCGCCGATATCGTGGGCCTGTCGCTCATGCTGGTGGTATTGATCGTCAAGCCCACCGGATTGTTTGGGACTGCGGACCGTGCCTAAAGCCGCGACCTTAAGCATTGCCTGGCTCGGCCTGATCGTATTCTTGCTGGCCCTGCCCCACGGCCTGAGTTTTTCCCAACAGGAAATCTTGGTCTTTTTGACCATCAACGTGCTGTTGGTGGCCTCTTATCGCTTGATGACCCTGACCGGCGAGTGGTCGCTGGGGCATGTGGTGATCATGGGCGTGGGCGCCTATGCATCGGCTCTTTACGCCAAGCAGCTCGGTGTTTTTGTGCCCGTGTCCATGTTGTTGGGCGCCGTCACCGCGGCCTTAATCGCCCTGGCCCTGAGCTATCCCCTGTTTCGCATGAAGGGCTTTTATTTCCTGATCGGGTCCTTTGCCGCCGGTGAGATCATCCGTCTTTTGTGGAAGCGCTTCCGCGATCCTTTTGGCGGCCCTAAGGGCATCAAAAAGATCAATCCCATGCCCGATTTCGATATCGGCTTTTACAGCTTCGATTTTTTCGAGCCGGTCAGTTACTACTATTTCGCCTTGGTCGTGGTGGGCGGATCGTTGTGGATTTTGTGGCGGATCGAACGTTCACCGGTGGGCCTGACCTTTCACGCCGTCCACTGGCAAGACAAGCTTGCCCAGTCCGCCGGCGTCAACGTGCGCGCCTATCGCACCCTGGCCTTCGTGATCGCGTCCGGATTTGCCGGATTGGCAGGTGCCTTACTGGCGCACTACATCGGCACCATCAACCCCAACAGCTTCGACGTCGAACTGATGGTGTTTGTCCTTACCTGGGCGATCGTGGGCGGCACCGCCACTTTTTACGGCCCCATATTGGGATGTGTGGTCCTGTCCATCCTCAACGAGGTGGTGTTGCGCGAGCTTGGCTTTGAGCAGATGCGGCCTTTGATCTATGGCCTGATCCTGATTTGCTCCGTCCTATTCCTGCCCAAGGGTCTGGAAAGCGTGGTCCAGAACTACCTGCGCCGCCGCAACGGCAAGGCCATGGCAGAGAAAGGGTCCGCCGCATGACCAGCCATTTTCTCGAAGTCGATAACCTGGTCATGCGCTTCGGCGGCCTGACGGCCGTGGACGGTCTCAGCTTCGTGGTTGACCACGGCGCCATTCACGGCCTCATCGGCCCCAACGGCGCTGGCAAGACCACAACTTTCAACATGATATCCGGCTTTTACCGCCCGACCAGCGGTCAAGTCCGGCTGCGTGGCGAGGCGATCTCGGGCCTGCCCATGCACGAGGTGGCACGGCGGGGCGTCGTCAGAACGTTCCAGCATTCGACGCTTTTTGCCGAACTTACCGTTTTGGAAAATGCGCTGGTCGGCACCCACATGTCATTCAGGCCCAATATATTCGCGGCAATTTTGGGCGTGGACATGGAGGATCGCCGCGGTGCCAAGGCGCGCGCCGAGGAAGCCCTGGAGTTTTTTGGTCTGCTGGATTTCGAAAACGAGCCCGCCGGCGAGTTGTCCCACGGACACCAACGAGCACTGGGCATGGCCGTGGCCATGGCGGCCCACCCGGATGTATTCCTGCTCGACGAGCCCTTCACGGGTATGAACCCGGAAGAGACAAAACATATGATGACCCTGATGGAAAAGCTCCGGGATTCCGGGGCCACCATTCTTTTGGTGGAGCATGACATGCACGCCATCATGGGACTATGCGACCAGATCACGGTGATGAGCTTTGGCAAGTTCCTGGCCGAGGGCGGGCCGGAAGAGATCCGCAACCACCCGGACGTGATCGAGGCCTATTTGGGGGGCGCCCGGCATGTTGCTTGAGATGAAAGACGCCTCGGTAAACTACGGCAAGGTTTCCGCCATCCGCAACATTTCCATGTCCGTGCCCGAGGGCAGCGTGGTCACCATCATTGGGGCGAATGGGGCCGGCAAGTCCACCACCCTTAGAGCTTTGTCCGGCCTTGCCAGTTTGCGCAGCGGGGAAATCAGCTTCAACGGCAAACGCATCGACAAGTTGGCCGCCCACCGCATCGTCGGCGAAGGCATTGCCCATGTCCCGGAAGGACGGCGCATCTTTCCCGATCTCACGGTGGAGGAAAACCTGCGAACCGGCGCCTTTCTGCGCAAGGACAAAAAAGGGATCGAGGCCGATCTGGAATCCTGCTTTGATCACTTCCCCCGGCTCAAGGAACGCCGCCGGCAACTGGCCAAGACCATGTCCGGCGGCGAACAGCAGATGTTGGCGATTGGCCGCGCCCTGATGGCCAAGCCCAAGCTTTTGCTGATGGATGAGCCCTCCATGGGCCTGGCCCCGATCATCGTGGAAGAAATCGCCCGGATCATTGAGACCATCAATGCCCAGGGCATCACCGTTATTCTGGTCGAACAGAATGCTGAATTGGCGTTGGGCCTGGCAACCTACGCCTATGTGCTTGAGACCGGAAATCTGGCCTTGGAAGGACCGGCCGATGAACTTCACGACAACGACCATGTCCGCGCCGCCTACCTCGGCGTCTGACCGCAGAACTCAACGGGCAATGGCCCGCAAGGCGGGCTGGCACCTGGCCGACCTGACCTGGGAAGGCTTGCAGGAAGCAGGGAACGCCCATCTGTTGGCGGATGACCACCGGGCCGCGGCCGCCTGTTTCCGTCGGGCCGCTTGGCTCGCCTACTTTTGCATCGCCCGGGATGACCCCCGGCGCGCCACCTCGCTGGCCAACCAGGCCGCGATGGACCGCCTGGCCGGGCGGGAAAAGCGGGCACGCCGCCGTTACGCCGAGGCACGGCGGATCTGGGCCGGGACCGTGCCGTGGATCACCGGGATGACCATTGCCCGGCGGGCGCGCAGTTCCCTCTTCCATCTGCGCATGGAAGCGCGCCATTGGGATACCTATCAGGAAAACATGCGCACCCGCATGGCTCGCTTCGCCACCGAAACCGGCGAGGCCCTGGCCGCCCTAGAACAAGGAAGCCCCTCGCCCCATCGCCTCTATGGGCGTTGGCGGGGCGAAAAGCCCGCCGTGTTCGACGACACGCGAAAGCTCCTCGCCGCCGCGCTTTTAGTGGCCGGCGACCCGGCGCGAAGTAACAGTAAGGGCTCTGGTGAGACCAAAACACATCGACGACCTTCATGATGACAGGGTCTTCCCGGGGCGGGGTGTCCCTTCATTCACCTTGCCGTCACGCACCCGCCGGCGGGTTCCCTCCCGTTGCCGCGCATTTACCGCGTCGGGCATTTCAGACGCCAGTTCCTGAAGGCGCAGACCCTCGTAATTCGGCCTAAAACGGCCCTCATCCGCCAGGCCCTGAAGCCGGGGCCAAACCGCGTATTTTTTACGCATTTGGTGGAGCTGATAAAAGCTCATGTCGTCGGGGGTTTGGTCATATTCGATGGTGACGGCACCGTCCCGCGCCGCGGCCTCCAGCAGCTCGACCCCCGCCGCCGTGCGGGCGATCACCGCGTTGGTGCCGGGATCGGTCTCGCTCGGGGCGCGATCGGGCGAACCGCCG
>JANQKX010000143.1 GCA_028280915.1 Kiloniellaceae bacterium | reverse complement strand
TGGTGTCGGCGGGCACCAGAGTCACATCAAAGCGCCCCGCCGCCAGCTCCACCGCGGTGATGCCGGCGCCGACGGATTTTTCCACATCCGCCGTGCCGGCATGGGCCGAGCGGGCCATTTGCCATTTGATGGCGTTGGCGCCGGTCAGGTCCACGACCACTCCGTCGCCGTCCTTCACCGTGACCTGCAAGGTCTTGCTGTCCCCGCGCACCATGGAAAAGTCAAAAATCGCGGTTGTCGTCATAGGCCTCCCTCCGCCTCTTCATCCAAATCGTATCGGCCCTCGGCGGCCTTGCGGCTGGCCGAGACCCCTGTCACGGCAGCATCCGGCGCCATCAGCGCCGGTACGGTTTCGACGCGAAGCACCCGGCCGGTGGGACTGAGCGTGACTCGCAAAAACCCCTCGGCGCTTAGTAAATCTCGAACGATACCCGCCCCCGGCCCCACCACGTTCGCCAGGACCAGGAGCGTCCATGCCGGGTCCCCGGTCATGACCGGATGACGACGGAAATCCCCCTCTCCGCTCGGCGTAAGCAAGACAATCCCTTGACCAAGCAGGGCACGCCCGCCCGAATAGCTCGCCGCAGAGTCCAAGGATAAGGGCACAAGGCCCGCCAGGGTCGGATGGCGGCCGAAGATACCTGTCCCCGCGCCTTGAAGCACGATGGGAAGCGCGCCGCCGATCCGGTGATGCCGGGCAAAGCCCAGGTTCGCCGTCCCGATCAGGCCCCAGGACACATCGCCGGTGATGGCCTGCGTCTGGACCCGATCGAGCACCAGGACCGCGTCCGCAGCCCAAGCTACCGTCCCATCGCCGACAAACGCCGGATGACGGGCGTGGTCCGTCGCGGCGGTCCCGGCCAAGATCATGCCGACCGCCCCACTCAGGCCCCGGCCCAACGACAAAGAAGCCGCCGGGTCCACCTCCAGCGAAACCGCGCCGGTCAAGGCCTGGCTGCTGCTGTAGGTCAATGCCCCGGCGGACATCCAGTCCAGGTTCAATAGGCCGGCCAGGCCCCGAGCCAGGGCAGACTGTCCCGAAAAACCCACGGCGGCCGTCACCTCACCGGCCGCATCTTGGCCCCTGGACGTCTCCGCCGCGCCACTCAAGGAAAGCGGCCCCGCCCCCGCAAAGCCCCGGCCCAGCCCCGTCAATCCCGCCGTCAGCCAGGCGAGCGGTACGTTGCCGCTATGGCCATGGCCCCGAGAAAGGCCCGCCGTGACAGCCAGATCCAACGGCAGCACGCCGGCCAACGCCGATCCCCGGTTGCTGTTCCCCGACGGCACCGCCGCCAAGGGGCTGTCTCCGGCAATGGCATGAGACGCGCCACCGGCCGAACCGCCCTCGATGGCCACGTAAAAGCCCTTGTAGGCGGTGCCGTTCGCCGCCGTGATATTGATGGTCCAGCCGTCGTTGTTGAAGGAAACCAAGTCCCCTTCGAGCAGCACCGTGCCCGTTTCGTTTGTGAGGTAAAGGGCCTTGGCATCGCTGCGGGCGGCCGAGTTGATGGGCGACGCGCCTTCCTGGGATCTAAAGGAATTGCAATATTGCGCCGCCTCGTTCATGAATCCAAAACAGCAGCTAAATTCTCCGACAGCCGACCAACTGCCCGACACTGTGGCGTTCGCCAAGCAAAGCATGACAAACTGAGGCTTCCAGCTCAGCCCGGAGAAGTTCCAGTTACCGGTGGCCGAGGGGGCGTCGAAATTGCCCACAGCCACACGGGCGCCAGTAAACTTGAGCCCCAAAAAATGGGCGCCGGCGCCGCCAGCAGATTCTCCAGACGGCGTTAAGGTCAAGCCATTGGCATCCATGGACGAGGCCACAATCTGTCCCACGCTACCTGCGGAGATACCCTGGGTTAGCATGTAATCAATGAAGGTGGAATCACCAACCTTCATGACGGAAAGGTTATACCCGGATATAAACGCCGAGCCGGCGGTCAACGAAGCTTGATTGGTACCATCGTAGGCACCAAAAGAGAGGTAGCTGGAGGTGACCGGGCTAGCACCGCCGTCACCCTGAAAGTTGAAGCTGCCAAGCACCAAGTCGGCCTGAAACCCCATCGACGTGTAGTCCACGGACGAATTAGACAGGGCCACCGTATCGACCTTGACATTCGTGAGACCAGCGAAATGCAGGGCGGTGTAAAGCTGGGCCGCGCCGTTGGGCAAATCAGTGAAGTTCAACCGCGAGCCGTCCGCGATAAAACTGTTGATGGTGGCATCGGTATCCGTGGAGGACGAGGAGGCCGCCGGATTGAACTGATAAACGAGCTGGTTGGCCGTGGCGCTCTTGATGTGAACGAAAGCGCCCCCACCGCCCTGGGCCAGGCCGTTGTGGCTCACATCGCTAAGCCCGTCGCTGAATCCAATACCCCAGGCCAGGCTGTTCGCCGTCACGCCCTCGGTCGCGGCGTTGCTTTGCAGCAGCATGAGGGCTTGCGGCGTGGCACCGCCCAGGTCCCCGGTGGTCCAGTCCGCGTTGCCCGTGCTGCCCGGCGTGCTATGCCGGGACACCACCGCCTTATCACTCACCGAGCCACCGCCGCCGCCGGCGATCCGCGCCATCGTGGTACCCGCCGAGCTAAAGCCCAGGGTCACTGCCCCGGTGACGCTTCGAATGCTCGGCGCCGCGCCCGCCAATTGGTCCAGGCGGACCGCCATGATTCCCGATTTACCGGCCACCACCTCGTCTTGTTGGTTGGACGAAGTGTCCACCACCATGATCTCCGCCACCTCCAGGGCCGTCATGGCGGTCATCAAGGCGCAGGTATTGGCGGTCTGCGTGGTGTCGTTGGTGCTCTGGTCGCCGCGAATGAAGCCCCCGTTCAGGCCATAACCCGGCTGGGTCAAGCCGCCCAGGCGGGGGCGCACCATGGGGCTGCTGCGGGCGGTGTTCAGCACCATCCGTTGGGTAAAGGCGGCCCCCAGAACCAGATAATCGCCCGCCGCCGTCATCTGCAACTGGCTTGGCGACGCGCTGTTAAAAGCATAAGACCCGGCATCCACCCGGGAAACACCCGCCGTATCGTCCAGGGTGTTCAAGGCCGCCGCCGTGGTGGAGGTGGTAAAGCCCAGCGCCGTCTCGATGAGGGCCAGGTCCACCGCCGCCGGGATCTTCCAAAGCTGCAGGTCGAAGCCCACGCAATTGATGCTGATCCCGCCCGTGTCCGTCTGATTGACGATGCCCTGGGGGGTCAGGACCGGCGTGCCCGCGCCGGTGATGATCAAGCACAGATTGGCGGCAACCGGATCGTTGCAGCCGTTGGCATTGCGATAGTATTCCGTGGCATGGGACGTTGGCCAGGCGCTGCCGTTCAGATCCAGGTAATGCCCCGGCGTGCAGCGCAGGTTCGCCGTGCTGTTCCAGACCGAAACGGAAAGGGCCAAATAGGCGCTGTTCGCCTCCAAGGTGATGGCGTTGCCCGCCCGGCTAAAACCCGTGTCCTGCCGGTCGGTGGTGTCTATGGTCAGGGCGGCCGGGGTGGCGTTGCTGGTGAAATTGACCGAGCCGCTGCCCCGGTACCAGCCGAAGAGCGCGTCGTCGGGCAGCTTCAGGATCTGCATGCCCGAGGTATTGGCGGTCACGCTGCAGGTGGCGCCCAGGTTGCTGTCCGTCCGGCTCACCCGGGTTTCGATGGTATCGCCGGCCACCGCGCAATCGACGAAGGCCGCGCCCAGCCCGAAAGTCTCGTTATGCCCGCCCGTCCGCCGCATATAGGTGCTGCGCTGCCCCCGCACCCCGGGCAGAACCGCGCCGTTGTAAAACAGCTGGTGGCGCATCTCCGAACGGTTGGCCGACACGCTGTCAAAGGCCTGATTATGGATGACTAGATAAGGCCCGGTGACCGGCAGGGGCACCACGGTGTTGGAAACACGGTTGAAATCCCCGTCCTGGCGGACGACGGTATCGTAGGGAAAATTAGTGGGCGTGGCGCTGTTGAAGTTCTGACCGCCCGCCGCCTGGCGGTAGATCGCGATCGAGCCCGCGGGTGTGGCCATGGCTTATCCCTTCCCGTCGCTAATCGAATTGATGGGGCCAGGGCACCCAAGACCGCCGCGAAAAAGTCGGCGTGGTCGAGCGGCTTTCGCCGCCCGCCCCTAGGATACGGTAATGGTGGGCGTTACCCGGTAGTCGTCGTTTTCGTTAAAAGTGTAGGGGCCGTTGCCGTCCACCTCGATGGCGATGATGCGCGGGGTGGTGCCGGTGGTGGCGATGAAATAGCCCTGAACGGAACCGGTCCAGCCGCCGGCCCCGGCGGTAAAGGTTTGCTCCGCATAGGAACGGGAATCCGCCGCGCCGGTCCAGGCCCCATCGGTCAAGGTAATGCGGGCATAACCCGTCCCCGTGGGCTCGGTCAGCGTGGCCTCGGTGATGGTCTCGCCCGGCGCCACGTTGGTGAACAGGCCAAGCTGCAAATTGGCACCCCGGTCCGTGGTCACGTTTTGAATGACCTGACCCGCGATCAGGGCCTCGCCTTCATCCGGTAAAAATCCAACCATGATTTATCTCCTGTTACAGTGTGAGGACGGGGTCCAGGTCGGTGAGTACGATGGGGGCCTCCGGTGCCCTGCCGTCCCCGTCCGCCCAGCCGATGGTGGCGCCGAGGTTTTGCGGCGTTACGACGACATGATGTCCCTTTTCACCGACCTTTGCGGCAAAGGACTGGGCGTCGTCTCCCGTGTCCAAGCGCCCGCGAAACCGAAAGACCCGGGACCCCGGCGCCGTCTCCAGATACAAAAAATGATCCATTGTTTTCTCCTTCAAGGTTTGACCGCCATCGCGGGGTTACCAATCCAACTTCAAATCAGGCAGGTGAGCGCCGGTGGTCAGCACGCCGGCCAGATCGGCCGTCAGGGCCCGGGGCCCCAATAAAGCCAATTCGGCGGCCGTGGGCTCCCGCTCCATCGCGTTTTCAATCCCATTGCCGAAACTGGGCCAGGTCGCCCCATTCGCGGCTTTACCCGGCTGTTCCTTGATGCCGCCGGGCACCCAGTTGTCTCGGATTGTGCAGTCTTGCGCCCCGGATAGGTAAAGGCCATGGCCCGTGCCCCGGCAATAGTTGCCGCGCCAAAGTCCGCGCCGATGCATGAAACCCAGCAAACCACCGGGATAGGGCCGGCTGCTGTAAGAGCTGCCGTGTCCGCCCGCAATGCTGCCGGTATAGCCGTGAGAGTGAAGAATGTTCCCGTATACTCGGCCGTCTTGCGAGCCCATCTTGATGGTCAGGGCATCCTGATTGCCCGCCCGCACCAAATTATAGGCCACCAGCATGGAATGGCAGGTCACCATGTCGATCCCGGATTGGGCCACCGATGGGCTTTCGATACGGCAGCCCAGCAGCGCGCACTGACGGGCCGTGGCGAACTTGATGCCGTCCCGGCCGGTGCCGGTGATATCGCAATTCAAGATCAAGACATTGGCCACCCAATCGTCCGGCGCGTAGGCTCGGTCATGGGTCAGCAAAAGGCCTGCCGAGGCATCCCGGCCGGAACCGATGCCCTCGAAGGCCAGGTCCTGGAAAATGATGTGCTTGACGGCCTTGCCCTCGATGGGCGGCCGGTTGCCCGAAGTGGAGCGGATGACGCTCGACCCCCGGCCGTCCCGCGCCCGAAAGCGGATGGGATACTCGGCCGTGCCGTTTCGCTCGTCGGACACCCGTTCGCTTTCCAGCTTGAAAAAACCCTTATAGATGCCGGGCGCCAGAATGTTGTCATGGCCCGGCTTCCGATTGGCGATGGCCTCGTGCAGGTCGTTCTCGCTGGTGACGTTTCGTTCCGCCCAGACCACTTTGGGCAGAGGATCAGTAGTGGGTGGTTCGGTGGTCGGCGGTTCGGGGGCGGCATCTTCTTCGCCGTCCGCATTCCCGTCGCCGTTGTCGTCTTGTACCGGGCATCCGCCATCCTTCACCAACTTAGCTTCCAAAGCGGTCAGCCTGGCCTGGGTCAGGTCCATCCGGCCATTGATGGCCGCCATGTCAGCCTGCAGGGCAGCGGTGTCTTGTTCCAAGCCATCAAGAGCGCCCAAGAGGGTTGCCACCGCCTCCTGAATCTTGGTCTGCAGATCTTGCTCCATATCGATTCCTTTTCCGCTAGGCAGAGACGCAAACGGCCCCCGCGGTTTCCCGTCGGAGGCCGTTGCGATTTGATGAGGCACTCCCGAGAGTAATGCCCTCGGGACGCTGTCCCTAGGCCAGCTTGTGGATGAACTGGACGATGCGGATGTTCTTCGCCTCGTACACCCGGGTCCAGTTCAGGCCGCTGGCCAGCTCCCCGTTG
The DNA here is from genome assembly GCA_028280915.1 of Kiloniellaceae bacterium. Lineage (GTDB taxonomy): Bacteria > Pseudomonadota > Alphaproteobacteria > Kiloniellales > Kiloniellaceae > JANQKX01. The sequence continues at coordinate 14,360 of JANQKX010000143.1, read as the reverse complement.
GACGGAGTGGTGGAGGCCGGCACGCCCACACCCGGCGTCCAGGCGATGCCCCGGGGGTGCAGGACGAAGTGCTGCCGGTTGATGAGGATATCCTCACCGGCCAAGCTGTCCCGATCCGTTTCCGTGGGCATGGGCGCCTGGCCGTCGGCATGGCCCACTGCGCCCGGGCCAAAAAGGTAGGTGGTATAGACGTCGGTCGCCACCGGCATGCTGTCGTCCTCGATCACCCGCCGGCCCTGATAGTAGGGCAAGTGGTTCTTGCCCTGGCTATCGGGCACGAACTCGATCAGGTCGTCCTTTTTCAGCTTCACCACGGTGGCCGAATGCATGGCGACCGCCGTCAGATTGACGGAGTTATCGCCCAGCATGGCCGTGGCATCCACGAAGGACGGGCCGTCGATCACCTCGGCGCCGCCGGTCAGGCCGGAGATGTCCAGCACGTTGGCGCTCATGGTGGAGGCCGACAAGGCCCCGTTCAAGGTGTTGATCAGGACCGCCTGTTTGCGCCGCGCCCAATAGCCGGCCACCAGATCGCCGATGGCGGCCATGGGGTCCGCGCCGGACAGGGCCTTGGCCAGATCCTTCACGCCCCAGGCCTTGCCCCGGGTGTGCAGGACCGCCACGTCCTTGTCGGCGGAGATTTTATTGACTGTCAGATCGGCGGCGTCACTCAAGATCTCATCGTCGCCGGTCAGATCCTGAAAGAACGGCATGTTGACCAACTGGCCCCCTTCGCTGGCCAGAACGTTGAGGCCCTCCACCTCTTCCACCACGCCGGACTGCCAAAAAGCCGACAGCTCGGCGGTGCGCTCGGTGACATAAGGATTAAAGACTTCCGGAACAATGATGTCCGAAATTTGCGTTGCTGCCATGGGAAACTCCTTAGGCTTGCTGTTTTTTGGGAAGACGAAAACAGCAGCCCCTCGGGCCGCTCAACCGAGCCGCCGCAGCACCCTCAGCGCCGCGTCAACCCGCAACGGAGCCTCGCTCCTGACTTTTTTTTTTGGGTGTTTCAACCGTGGACCTAGCACTGGGACCGGCGGCTCAGTTACCGGAACTGACAGGCCCTGCCGATACCGGGATATCGTTGTAGGCGCCATACGCCTGGATGAGGTCGAGCCACAAATCCTCGTGCGGTGAAAACACGGTCACGAAAGACGCGTCGTCGCTGATCCGCACCATACGTTGAGCGGCAATTTCCGGCGACAAGTCCGGCAGGCCCGCGATGGAATAGACGTCCACATAGAGGCCGTACATCACCTTCTCCTCAATCAAGCGAAAGTGCCAGATTCGGCGCCCCTCCGGCGGCACCCTGCCGATGTTAATGTAGCTGGAAACGGGGAGAAACATGGAGAGGAGATTCATCACGACCGTATCGGGATAGTTCGGCCCGACAAATGAAAACTCCGACTCCCGCCGCACATCTTGGCTCGGCAATTGCAAAAAATAGTTGGCGGGCACAGGAAAAAAGCCGTCAAAAATCCGCACATAGACATACTTGTTCAGCTGTGAGGAAACCAGATATCCCGCCGCGAAGGCCAAAAGCCCCACCGCAGCCATGACACCTATGAAAGGCCGTCCCTTCATAGGCAATCATCCATGTCGCGTTTCGAGAAACACCGGGATCTCTCCTCACTCCGCCGCCGTGCTTTCCACGTCCAAAGGAATACCATTGAAACTGCCATAGATATCCAGCAACTCCCGCCAAGTGTCGTTGTCTGGATCAAGAATGGACAACACCGTCTCATCGTCCTGGATGGCGACCCACCTCATTTGTTTTACCTGGGGATTTCGCACCGCGTCCTCAAAGGAATAACGGCGGACCGTTAAGCCATAGAGATTTTCTTCGCTGATCAGATGAAAACTCTCGCTCAGCGGCTCCTTGCCCGCCAAGGGTTCAATGATGATGTAACCGCCTCTACCAAATATAAAACTGAAGAAACCCTCTATGACCCCTTCGCGCGGATTGCCAACCGGCATTCGGAAATTGAACTTTGGCCGATCCTCCTCAAGGCTATCCGCGATGAATAGGTAATACTCCGACGGGAATGGAAAGAAACCATCAAAGACCCGAACATAATAATGATCGTCTCGCACGATGATTTTGTCGTAAATGAGGTAACCCAGACACAAGACAAGCGCCAGGCTTAAGATCAAGATGACCCTTTTATGGTGAGCAATCATCGTTACTGGGCCAACCAATCCCCATGTAAAATTCTAAAAAACCAATATTACGCATCCTCTGGTTATTCTTGGCAAAGTCAACAAATAACTCCTGGAAAAACAATCAAAAGTATATGGAACCATGGATTCCGGCACCTGTAACATCTTGGTATCCGCCCCCAGGGCACTACATGGGCTTCAGGTTCCGCCCGCCCTTTCCGACGGAAGCTTGCAGGATCAGCATGCGTCATCTCCAAACTAAAAAGGCCCCAGTGGGGCCTGAGAAAAACCATTGCGCAGCAAAGCCGCCCCTTACCGCTCCCCCAACACCTCCGCCAACACTTCCAACGCCAAGTCGTGATCGGCTTTCAGGCCCGCGCCATTGGGAAAGTTCAAGGTCTGAGGCCCACAGGCAGGAAAGGTCGTGGTGACAGTCGCCGCCATCTCGACCGAATCGTCATGACCCAAAGGCACTCGATAATTTACCTCCGTAATCTCGACAAGAAAGGGCGCCGTGAGGGATTCACCAAAGAGGTACCGGATCTCCAGGCGGCCGGTTTCCCCGGCGAGGACCACCTCAATGGACACCACCCGCCCCTCCCGGCGGAAGACTTTGGCCTCACCGCCTTCGGAAGAATGGCCGTCAAGGTCCATGGTTTGGATTGTCACCGCGTCACTCGACAGATCTTGCTGGAACAGGGGCTGCAAGCTTTCGATGGTGCAATCCGCCTGATGGGAAGCGGCCTGCGCGCCGCCGGTGGCCACCATGAGCAAAGCAAGCAGGGTCAAGAGATCCGCGCCGGCACGCCGACCCTTGGCCGGCCAGCCGGCTTTCAGCTTTTTCGCCATCATGAGAACAGGCACCTTATTCCCTCGCATTCACTCGAGCGTTTGTCCCCTTTACCGCGACGCCGACCGCCTGTTCCGGTTCGCTTCCCACCCGTGTCATGCCGATAGAAAGCGCGTAGTAGAGCCAGAGAAAGCTCGGGACTGTGTAGTAGTACTGCCCGAAAGGCAAAGTGACGATCAGTTCAAAAAGGGTCACGAACACCAGGGCCAAGATCCAATAGTTGGACCGGGCAGCGGCCAGAGGCCTGACGGGGCTTGCCCGCACCTCCTTGATGAGCAGCAGATACATCAGCGAGAGATAGAGCCCCAAGGCGAAGATGACCGGCACGCCCATCAGGGGAATACTCAAGGAATCGGCCCAATGGGGGAACTCCCGGCGCTCATTGCCCTGGAACAGGTCAAAGACAAAGCCGCCGGTGGACAGAATGGGTAATACAATCGCAATGAGCACAAACATCCATTTGCGCGGCGGCGCGCGAAGGCGGCCTCGCCCCAGGGCCAGCAGCCCCAGGAAAAGGGCCGGCAAGAGCAGCAAACTGATGCCCATGTCCTGACGCCAGGCTTTGCTGGTCCGCATCTCCTTATGAAGCCTATGATAGACCTCACTGTCGCCCATCCGCATCTCGCCAACCGCGGCGGCAAAGGCCCGTTCATCGGTGAACGGCGCCATGGCCACGGAGGAATGATACAACCAGGCTCCCAAGCCGATCACGGCAAAGGCAGAGAAAACAACCAAGACCATAACCGAAGATGAGGGCCGCAAGCTGTCCCCTTCCCTACTCAACCCGCGACCATTTTATCCTGGCCATGAGCTTTCGGCCGCCGCGCCAGATCAGGAGGATGAGCAGAGCCTCCAGAAAAGTCGCCAGACCGACACTGAAGCCGAATTCGTTCACCGTGGGATGATAGTATCCAATACGATGAATGTAATAGGCCCAATAGCCGCCACCAATAAGGACCCCTGCGATCACCGCGATGACCAGGGCATTCCTTAAGAAGCAGTTCAATAGCGTGGTGACGATCAAGGTCAAAATGAAACTCTCGGCCAACGTCATTTCATTTCACCACTGGTCATTTCACTGAAGCGAATTCGTGGCAAAGGCGACACATCCTTGTTCATCCCTGATCACATCACCCCAATTCATAAACCCAAAGAGAATCATCGACCTCCAATTCTTTGCGTTTGGCATAGAAGTTTTGTTCCGTCAGCGGACCATAGTGCTTGTGCTGCTTGACATCGATGATCCAATAGGCAATTTCGCCCTCCCGTTGGCCATAGTCGTTATGCTCCCTTACCTCCGTGCCCTCATAGAGGCACGCGGCAGTCACCAACTGCCGCGCGACAATAAAGTCCCGGTCAAAATCGAATCCCACCACATTGCACGGCACATGTGGGTCACCGTCCATGTGACCGTCTTTGTGAATAATGTATCCATAGTCTGCGGCATCATGATAAAAAACGTACCGCCCGGACAACGGGTCTTGAAAGTCACAGCCGCTCAGGCAAAACATGAAAAATAACGACAAAAGAAAGCGGATCATGTTTGCTCTAAGGCCACGCATCATCACCATTCGATTTCAAGAGCCTGGGTCCTGCCCAGCCTCATCGTTTAAATACGATAAGTCGTTTCATCAGAGGCGCCCTTGCCAAATAAAAGTAGTCCGAAGAAAAAGGATTCCGAAGCCATGCCGCATCCAGATCCGCAATCCGACCCAACCATCATTGTCTCAAACAAAGCCAGAACCGACGCAGCAAAAGAAGAGCTAGCGATAGGACAATGCCCACCGCAAAAACCCAGAGCCCCTCGTAGAGGACCAGAATGCTTTCAATACCGTGCAACAGATGGTGTGCTCCTTCGACCGTCATGGCGGTCAAAAGGCCCGCGGCGACGGCAATATCTAGAGGTCTCTCCCAAAAAATCGACATGAGGCTTGAAAAGCCGACGGTCGCGACCGTAAAAAGCACCAAGGGGAAACACAAGTCGGCCATCATCTTAGCCCTTCGGGCCGGGTTCCAAGGTGACGTCTTCTCGGTGCCACGCCGTGAAACAGGCGTATTGCCATGTAAACGAACCCAGTTGTCAGCACCATCGACAAGCAAACCCCAAAGACAATCAGGAACATTTCAAACTCGGCCCTCACGTAGCTGCTCTCACCATCGGACCAGACCATCGGCACCAAAAATCGAGGCGGCGCGTCAACATTTTCATAAAACCATAGATGAAACCAAATCCGTGCACCCGTTAGACCACAGAACATCGACCCAACAATCGCGTATACAAAAAACCGGAACGTTGCGACCTTATTGAACACGAAGAATTCCATAATATGTAGTATTCGACCCAAAGACTACACCATTAGGCGAAGATATCAAATAGTTTCTCATCGCAACGCAATCCGCCCTTTCCGACAGAGGCTTGCAGGATCAGCATGCTTCATCTCCAAACAAAAAGGCCCCAATGGGGCCAAAAGAGGACCATTGCGCAGCAAAGAGATTTATCTCCACTACTTCCGCCCTGCCTCTGCCTTCAGGCGCTGAGCGAGCGTGGGATTTTCCTTTAGGATGCGCACCTGTTCGGCCAGGTTGCGGGTTTCCTTGGCCCAGGGGTTGGCTTCCACCCCCCGCCCCAGGCTGACGGCCTGGGCGCCGCCGCCGCTGTTACCGGGGGAGGAGATGAAATGGCGGCCGTCGCCTTGCGCCCAGCCGGCGACAAAGTCGGCCAGCGGTTTTTCCCCGATCATGGCGCGGGGCTTGCCGTCCACCTCGCCGATGGTGATTTGCTCCCGGGCCTTGATGAGGGCGCGGGCCGCCTCTTGAAATTCCGGGGCCACTTTGGCTTGGGTCAGAGCCTCGCTCAAACCGTTGTCCACCAGCAGCTTCTGCACCGTGGCCTGGGCGCTGCCCAATTGGGCGGTGGCTTGGCTGGCCTCGGCCTGGCGGGCGGTCAATTCGTCCTTCAGCTTGCGGTTGGCCTCCAAGAGCTCGTCCCGCTTTGCCTTCAGCCCCATGGTGGCTTGCGCCACGGCTTCATTCAGGGCGGCTTGGCCCGCCTCGCTGGCCAGGAGTTCCTTTATGTCCATAATGTGTTCCTTTTTTAAACCGGCGCAAAGCAATAACGCCCGGTCAAAAGTAGACCCCCTCCGCCGGAAAGGCCGAGGGGGTCCATAAAGATGGGGGTCGGCTCCCCCCGAACACTAAAATGCCGCTTCCCAGGCTGAATAGGTCAGCGGCGACAGGTGGGTACCGGACGTCTTCCAGTCAAGATAGGAGGCGGGCATCTTATCCGCCCCGGCCAGGGCGAGAATCGCCTGACCGTTTCCTTGCACGTTGCCGCTACGGGTGGTCCCGGTACCTTGGCCCGCGTCGACGGTGTACCAATTCGCGCTGCTCACCGTATTGTTGGTGATGGTATTGTCACGCGAATCGAATTTGGCACCGTTCGCCGCGTTACCGTCGGTCTCCTTCAACAGCCCGCCCAAGTAGTTGTTCCGTACGGTCCCAAATTGGGATCCGGCCAGAACCACCGCTTTGCCGTTGCTATCAAGGTAGTTGTCCTCATAGAGGCTATGCCGGCAATGGAACGCACCATCCAGGAAGGCTTGCGGGACGGGCGCCGTGGCTTGGAAATTGGCATAGGATCCACCGTGTCCGCCCATATAAACAGCCGTGTTCGTGCTGCTCGGCGTGATCAAGTTGTGGTGGAGCCAATTGTCCTGGGAGAAGGTCTTGAAGGTGAAGCCATCCGCAACGCCGGAGGTCACGGTGTTATAGGCACCAATGCAGCCGTGGCCGGTAACCACGTCCACCCCGGTCTCACCCACATCGCCTTCAATGATATTGCCGACGATCACACACCAAACAGCGGTCCCGAACTTGATGGAATCCGTGCCCGTACCTTCGATACGATTGTTGCGGATCAAAATGCCGGCCACCAGGTTTTCCGTATTGTAATTGGAACCCCGGGTGAACTTGAAACCGCTGGCATCGTCATTGGCCGAGGGATTGGCACTTCCCACAACTCTGAGGCCATCGAAGATCGTGTGCTTGGTGGCGATCCCTCGGATCGTCGACACACTACTGCCACCGACAATCACCGCGGTGTGCGGGTCGCCTTTACACCACAGACCAATGGGGTTATCGGCCGTACCGTTCAGTTCGTCGGTGGTGGCGGGGTCCCTGAACACAAAGTTCCCCGCGTACTGACCGGGCTGCAAGAGGATTTGTGTTCCCGGAACCCGTGCGGCGATCGCCGCCGTCAATTGGGCGGAAGTGGAAACCTCCACGATGGTGGGGTTTTGCGCCACCAGCTCCCAGCGGGCGCTGGGTCCTGGTTGCACGCCACCGCCGGCACTTCCCGCCGGGCCCCAGGCCGCCGCGGCGTGCCCTGCACTCTCCTGCTGGGTAGAGGTCCAGGAATCCGTATGGGAGCCCGCCGTCGCCACAGAAGTGACACCATTCCTATAGTACTGGTTCTGGCCACCGCTGCCCTGCACTTCACTCTGGCTGGAATTGGCATTCAGCGCTGTATTATTGTGAATGTTACAGGCGGATACGACCAGCGAACTGTCCTTACTGGTGGTGATGCTCAGCTCATAGGGCGAGGTGTTGTGCACCGTCGCCCCGTTGACGGCGGCCGTGGCGCTCGGCCCGCCCTGTTCGGCATTCTGCAAAAACCGCACCGAATAGGCATGGTTGTTGGGTGTGCCGTTCAGGGTATAGCTGAGCGTCGCGGAACCGGCGGTGGGGCTGTCCAGATACCAAATCTCAGCGGACGTCCGAGTGGTATCGTTGTTGTTGTCGCTCCGTACCGCCAAGGTCAGCGCCGAGCCCCCATAGGAAACGGCGCTGGCCAGGCCGCCATCCGTATTGTCGTTTTCCGAACTCTGGATGATGACGACCATGACCGTGTCGGTCCCCGAGGGAGCCGTGATGGTCGGCGAGGCCTCTTGCCCATCGCCCACCAAGACCGAGGTGGTCGTGCCGGTCGTGCTCGGCGCCGTGGGGCTAAAGGTGATGGTTGCCGCTTGGGCCGCGCCGCTGTCGCCGACCCCGTCGGATACCACCACGCTATAGGTGGGTGCATCGGAAGAGTTGTCGTGGACAAAGACGATTTCCGAAGCGGAAACCTGGGACTGCAGGAATTGGGTGATCGCAACGCCGGTGTTTCCGGTGTTTTCGAACTGTCCGTTCGTCACACTGGAAACCGTGAACTGGAGCGTGCTATCGACCGTGTCCACATCGGATGCGGACAGGATCAAGGCACTCAAGGTCACCGTGTCCCCTTGACCAAGCGTCATCGCGTTGACATCAAGGGTTGGCGCGGCGCTGGTCGGGCTGCTGATCCCCACCTCACGATTGGTGGGGGTGGTCAGCGGCCCTACCAGCTCCTTATGGACCGATCGGGCGAGTGGAAAAAACATGCTGATTAGTCACGCCCCAGGACGACCTGCAGGTCACCCGTTTGGCTATAGGCGCTGGAAACGGCGCGGATAAAGGGCGGGTTCACGATTTCCTGGATCAGATCGTCCGTCTGGGTGATGGTCAGGAAAGTGACCCAGTCCAAGCTTTCGCTGGCCCGGCCTTGGATGGCCACACTGCCGGTGCCGCCGTCGAAATCCACCTGAACCACGTTGGTGCCCAGGTTCTGAGCGTCAACCGGCGAATAGCAAGCGCCGGTTTCGGCAATGGCGGTGGTGTTCAAGAGTACTTTAGACATTTTCGAGTTGTCCCTTTCATCATGAAGGTTAAGGTTGGGTACAGGGTGCTGAAAAACGGCGTCGGGCGTCCTTGCCCAACACCGGGGTAAAACCCTTGCCAAGACACAGTCTTGCGTAAAAGGAACCACACCGTCCCCCCGGCCCCGCTTCAAAAAAGGGAGGGCGACCGTCGCCCGACCGTCGCCCCCGTCGCCCGGTCGGTGCCCCGCCGGTGCTCTAAAGGCCGCCCAGTTTGGTGCGTTTCATGGGGCGGCGGGGCGCGGTGATGCGATAGCGGGTTTCGTCGGCCACGTGATCCTCGGCGCGGGTGTCCACGTCGTCCGGATCGGTGGCATCCCTCGGCAGTACCGGCACGGTCCGAATGAAATGGCGGCAGGTTTCGAAGATATAGAGCCCGGGCTGATCCGGCTCGCGGGCGCCTTTTAGCAGCGCCCGCAGCTTTTCCCAACCCAGCTTGCGGGAGCCGGGGCTTTTGTCCGCCCGCTCCCAGTGCACGCCGGCGGCGGCCATGTCGTCGGCAATGGCGTTGCCGTTTTCCACCGCGAAGATGGCGCTGTCCGCCGGCCCGGGCCGTGCGCTGCTCGCACCCCCAAAGCCGATGGACCGGGCCAGGATCTCTTCCCGCTCCAAGATGCCGCGGGCCACGTCACGGGCCAGCAACCGGCCGCCCTCGTTGGCCTTGCCGTTCCAGCCGTACCATTCGGCGATGCGGAAAAGGTCGCCGCGACAGGTGGGACGTAACTGACCGTCGGGCAGGCACGCGTCGCTGCCGTCGCTTTGTGCCCACCAGCCCACGGAAAAGGGCCGCGACGAGCCCCAGTCAAAGGAGCGGTCGACCCGCCAGCCATTAGGGATCACGAAGGGCGGCAGGATATGGAACGCCGGGTCCCAGAGGTCATCGAACATGCCGCCGGCCACGATGTCCCAGTCGCCGTGGCGCATGGCCTTGATCAGCGCCGGGTTGCCCAGGCCCTGCAAGCGGGCCTCATAGTCCGGATCGTTGCGCAGCAGGGTGGGATTGTCTTCCAGGCGGGCCGGAATGTACTGGCGCCGCATGCCCCCGTCGCCTCCTCCCACCCGGAAGATCCGGCCGGCCGGGGCCGGTTCCACGAAGGCCGCCTTGACCGCCGTGTGACCGATACCGCCCGGGTTGGCGCAGGCCAGGATGCGGGGAAAGCGCCCCCGGCGCTCGGCCGGCAGGTCCAACCCGCCCAGGCGCAGCCGGCCCCGCAGGAAGGCATACATGTCCCAGGGCCACTGGGTCAGTTCGTCGATCATCAGTACGTGGATCTCGGCGCCTTGATAGGCCAGAAGGTCCTTGGGATACTGGCAGTGGCTCAGGTGGATCTTGGCGCCGTTGCAAAAAGTAATGTGTCCCTTTGAATAGTTCAGGCGCACCGCGCCGCAGGCCAGCCAGGGCGCCAGCAGCGCGGGAAATCCCCCCGGCCCGTCGATGTGGTTTTTATAGAGGTCCGGATAGGTGCGCCGGAACAGATAGACCTGCAGGCCCGGCACGGCCGCGCACCAGGCAATGGCCGCCACCCGCAGCAAGTGGGACTTGCCGCCCCCGGCCGCGCCGCCGAACAGCACCTCCGTGGCCGAGGTCAAAAACGCCTCCCCCTGCTTGGGGTGCAGCTTCAGCTCCATGGACATACCCAACCGTCATTTCACGTCTCAAGGCGGCGCAAACTGTCGGGTCAGGTGCCAAACCGCGGGCGCGGCACACCGGGCGAAACGGGCCAACCGGCCCCACCAGGCGCGCAGCTTACATTTTTTCCAAACTAACTCGGTCTTTGAAGAGATCTGAATTAAACAAGCCATCGACCGCCGATCGAGTCTGGACAGATGCCCATCACGGACTCGTTGTCATGACGGTCAAAGCGCAAAAGCGCTCCCTGTCGGCAAGGGGACGAGGTCACGCCCCCTCATTCGCCACGGGCAAGGTCCCTAAACACCGCCAAGAGGTGGCGGCCAAGCCACCAGAGAAGCAAGGTCACACAAGACGTCACCAGAGCCAATAAGCCCAGAATGATCACCGCCAAACCGTCGAGGGGATCGGTGAGCCCTTGCACCAGCTCGCCATAACCCCAAAAAATCCCCGCCGTGGTCCCGGCCGCCAGAAGTACCGCCACAAGCCGACGCCGCAACAACAACTGAAACAGCACGGTCAGCGCGGCAGCGCACAGGAGTCAGGGGATCAAAGGCATGCCTTTCTCCCCCAATCATTGCACCGACCTGGCGTCATTCGAAGCCACCATGCGGGCCGGATTTTTCCCGTTGTTGCACTTTTTTGCGCCGCCTTCTGGCCGCTATCAGCCGCCCAAACAAGATCCCGTAAAAAGATGCAAAAGAACAATAGATGAAGGTGAAAATAGCAAGCAACGGCGCATAAGGGTCCACTTGCCCCATATCAATGTAACTCCCCACGATAACGATAGCGCCGCCGATAATGCCGACCAATGCCGGCACAGCGAGCAAGCTTTTCCAGAATGGATAGATCACAGCCGTCAGGCCGAGGGAGAAGCCAACAACAATGACTGTTGTGATCACATTTTCGATCATGGGTAAGACTCAAGTTCCGCCGCCATAATAAGGTGATCCTACGCTTGACAGTCCGCCAACCAAAGGTATGGCTCAATTCCCATCGCGCAACGGGGGTGCTGCCTCATTCGGGGCCACCATTGGAACCGGCGCCATCTTGGTCCATCGCCTCCATCCGCCGCTTCCGGCGCCACCACAAAAACCCACAGATCGGCGTGGCGATGGCAATGCCATTGAAAGCGACCAAAGGCATGGTCAGCGTAAAATAGATGTTCACCTGACCCGATAAAAGAGCGCCGAGGGCATGCTGGCTGAGCGACAAAGTAAGCCCCGTTAGCAGAACCACCAATATCAGGTTCCGAATGAAAGATAAGAAAAAGAACGTCAGGAGAGGCGCCCCGAACAAGATGTACCAGTATTCCCACGTCATGGGTTTTCCCAGTCCCGCGATCCGCAACAAAAAACGATCGGCCCTCCATCAGGCCCCATGCCCATCAGGACCCGCACCCGTCAGGAAGCAAGCCTGTCAGGGCCTTCGGGGCGAAGGGTGCCATGTTTGTGCACCACAACCAATGTGCCCAGCGCCACAAAAAAGCAGGGCGTGGCCAGGATCAAACAAAACAGCGACTCCATCAGATTAAAAGAAACATTCGGCCATGTGAAAAGGACAAGAGGCGCGGCATAACACAACAATCCCACCACGGCCGACACGCCCCAGGGGTCCCACCAAAGGCGGTACATCACCAGGGCCATGACCAGTGCGACCCCCATCAACGCCAGCAAAAAGGCCCACAAGATCAAAACCGTCTCCTCCTCCGTTGGGCGCAAGATCTCATCTTCAATACCCCTTTTCCCATCAGCTTATGATCCCAAAGGTGGCCGCCGAGAGGGCAAAACTAACGGGCCAATACAAAACCGGCATGCCAAGCACAAAGGGATAAATGGCCTGAACGTAATATCGCAATGCCAAAAACAGACCTATGCCGGGCACCACACCAGATAGGGCCGCAACGATGACAATGTTCTTGCAAAAACGCCTCAGCAGTACTGTAAACACAATACCGCCGACCAGGTAGGCAACAAGGGACAAGATCACTCGCCACTCTTCCAAAGTCATTCCCGTGCCCCGCGCCGCTTCGCGCGCCACCACAAGAACGCGCCGACGAGTGACGAGATGGCAAAGCCATAAACAAAAAACAAAAGGAGTGTCACCAAAAAAAACGGATCAAAGACGCCCATGAGACCGATGCCGATGGCGGTCAAGCTCAATGACAGCACCAAGCCGGACAACAGCGCAACCAGAATGGGGTTTTTGATGCGGAACCAGAACAGGACCGTCAGCAAAGGCGCGCCAATCAAAATGTACCAAAGATCCCAGTCCATGGCCTTCCCAGGGATGCGGCTTTGTCATCATTTCTGTCTTTGATTGTAACATGCTCGAAAGTGGTACTCCACTTACTTTTACAAATGCTTTTTGTCGCCATCACAGAAGCAGGATGGCAGAAGAAGCCGCAAGGGCATACAAGCCCACAAAAACCACCGCCGCCAAAGCAACTGGCACAGCACGGTCAGCGCGGCAGCGCAGAGGAGCCAAGGAATCAAGTGCATGAACCCGTTCCCCTAACACAACCGGGGCCTGGCCTCATTCGGGGCCACCTTGCGGGCCGCCTCCGCCCTGCCCCATCGCCTCCATACGCCGCCGGCGCCACCGCATCACGAATTTGACCAGACGCCAAAGTCCATACGCGCACATGCAAAAGAAAAACCAATGAGCGCCAATGAGCACCACGGCGAAAAACGCCGACACGGCGCTATCGCCCGTCTCACTGGCCACGGCCCCGCCGACACTGAAAATGAGCCCCGCCACCACGACCAAGGCTTCCACCTCCAAAACCTATATTTCCCTTTTAGGGTATTTGAAAAATACTAAATTATCAAAGGTTTTATCAAATCGGCCTCAAGCAAGCGCGGCAATGCCCGTCAACACCACTTTGCCCACCAATTCATGATCCAATAGGCGACTGCCGAGAGGGTAAAGGTGACAGGGAAATAGAGGACCGGTAAAGCAAGTGCAAAAGGATCGACTTCGCCGAATACGTGTCTCATCACCAAGTACCAAGCAACGCCGGGCACCACACCCGACAGGGTGCTGACAACAAAGACATTCTTGCAAAAAATTCTGAACAGGCCCGTGAACAGGATGATGGCGCAGAAGTAGAGGATAAGCAAAACCAACACGCCAAAATCTTCATCGCTCATCCTTCTTCGATCCGCCGCTTCCTACGCCGCCGGATCGCCGTTTGGATCAGACCCCAAAGGCCATAGGCGCACATGCAAAAGAAAAACCAGTGCACTGCCAGGTTTATCGCACCCAAGATAGACAACGGGCCGCCATCCCCCGACACATAAACCCAGTCGACGTATTGCCAAACGCTGTAGATCAGCCCGGCCGCCACGATCAAGGCCACGTAGAGATTCCAATAGCGCCACAGCAGCAAGGAAAGGGCAAAAAACGGCAGCACCATGGCCACAAGAATCAAAACCTCATAAACCGGCTCGTCCATCAAGGGTCGCGCCGATCCGGCTCAACGGAATAAGGCGCAAGCCCTCCATGCACCGCACCCAACACCACCAGTACCGTCAAAAAACAACCGGATGCCACCAGCAGACTAAAAAACGTCATCATCAAATCAAAGGACCGACTGCCAACAACGGCGGCGCCCAAGACACCGACAAAGCCTAAAAATCCGACCACGGCCGCAACACCCCAAGGGTTTCGCCAAAACCGATAGACCACCAAGGGCAAAACCAGGGGCACCCCTATCAACGCCAGCAATAAGGCACCCTCAATCAAGACCGGGTCCCTCTCAGTGATTCCCCTATAAGTATAGTCTAATTTGAGAAAAAAGATAGAGATTTTATCGTGCTTTTTTCCGTCCGACCCACAGCAGAACAGGGGTCTGGCCTCATTCGGGGCCATCCTGCGGGCCGCTTCCGTCCTGCCCCATCGCCTCCTTACGCCGCCGCTGGCGCCACCATAAAAAAGCGGAGATAAACGACGAGATCGTGAATCCATAAATGGCAACAAA
>JANQKX010000139.1 GCA_028280915.1 Kiloniellaceae bacterium | reverse complement strand
TGGCCGTGGCCGCCGGGTTGGCGCCCCGGCAAAAACCGAACCGGGGCAGGTGGGTGTCCAAATACATTGCGGCGGTGCTGCCGTGCGGCCGGGAGATTTCATCGTCGGGGACGATGACGGCGTGGTGGTCGTGCCCGCCGAGATTGCCCGTGATGTTGCCGAAAAGGCTGCCGCCGTGGCAAAGCGGGAGGCGGCGATCATGGCGCGCCTGGTGCGGGGCGAGACCACCTTCGAAATCTTTGAATTGGGGACACCGTCCCCTTCGGAATCGTGAAAGTAGATTGTTAGGAGGGAAGCCATGGAAAGGCCGAAGGAGTTTTTTAACCTGCACGATAGGGAGCAGGGCCTGCTGCGGGAACTGGGGCCGGGGGTCTCCACGCGGATTTTTGTCGGCGACCAGGCCATGTTGTCCGTAGTGACCATCGAAGCCAACGGGCAGGGCCAGGTGCACAGCCACCCGGAAGAACAATGGGGTGTTCTTCTGGAAGGCAGCGGCTGGCGCCTGCAGGACGGCGCAGAGGTAGCGGTGAAGGTGGGGGATTTCTGGCGCACGCCGGGCAACGTGCCCCACGGTTTCAAGGCGGGCAGCGATGGCGCCCGGTTGCTCGACATTTTCAGCCCGCCCCGCGCGGCTTACCGCAAAGAGGGTTCCGGCTTCGGGGCAGACTAACCGGGGACTGGGCGTCCGGCCCATGGGACGCCCAATGCCTTTACCCGTCCTGGGAAAATCATCTCTTATGCCGCCTCGAAGGCGAAAAAAGGACCCGCGATCCCCGTGGGGGGAATGACCAGGCGATTGTTGTGGCTTTCGTAGGCGACGCCGTTGCCGGACAGCAGGGCCTGCAGGCGTTCCATATCCGCCGTTTGAAAGATCAGGCCCCGGTGTAAAAGGCCGGCGGCCACCTCTTGGCTGACACCAAACTCTGCCGCGATCCGGCGCGGGCTCAGGATCGAAACCTTGCCGTTGGCGAGGGTGGCGCGTACCTCTTCCGGGCTCGACGTTATCTCCGGCGCCTGAAACAGGTCCTGCAAGAAATCGGCGAAGAGGCTGGGCACCGGCGCGCAGGCCACCATACCCGCCACCCCGATCACACCGTTTTCATGAACCTGCAGGGAAGACCGGTCCACCTTGGGCAGCCGCACATCCTCGCAGGTGAAAAAGAAGGCCGAGGGCGACTTGGGATGGGTGGCGAAGGCCAAATGGGCGGAAATGGTGTCCCAGCTGCCGTCGGGGTTTTCGAAGGGCCGGGAGAAGGAAACCACTGGGCCGCCCGAGACGCCTTGCCGGCGGAACCGCCGATCGTCCGCCGCCGCGTCTGTGGAGGAGGCGACCAGATGGGAAAACCCCTGATCGCCCCAGGCCCGGCGAAAGGCGGCGTCATTCGCGGCAAAGGTATTACCTTGGCTGGCCGCCGTCTCGTAGCTGGCCTTGTCCCCCACGGCCACGGTTTCCACCATGGCGCCGTCGGGGAAGTACATGTTGGCGTTCTCCGTGCCAAAAGGGTGCCGCCCCTTGGCCGCCACGGTGAATCCCATGTTTTGGTAGCTGGCACGGACCTGGGATAGATCGGCGGCGACCAGTACGAAATGGTCGATGGAACGCATCGTCAAAACTCCTTTTTTCTCGTATTTAAGGTGGCCCTATTTCTTCACGGGCCGGGCCGCTTGCGGCCGTTCCTTGATCTTGGTCAGGCAGCAGCCGTCCTGGCCGGGGGACCAGAGCCGCAGGTCACAATGAAAACCGGCCGTTTCCAGCGCGGCCTGATCGTAGGCCGAGGCGCAGTGCAGCAAGGTACAGATTTCCTGATCGTCGCACCCGGCCTCGACCCAGGCGTCCTTAATGGGGCAGGCCATCATCTTGACCTCGATCCCCGTGGCATCCAATTTCCGCACCTCGGGCTGGAAGATGGCGCCCTTACCCGGTGCCATCACCCAGCAGGCCGCCAGTGCTTCGAAGTCGCGGGGCGCGCAGTGGGCCATGGCCCGTCCCGCGGCCACGCCCTGGGCCCGGCTCACGCTGCGCATGATGCCGATGGCCTCGGCCTCGCCATAGCGGCTTTTCAGTTCCCGGAAGGTGAGGAAATAGAGAAAACCCCGCGCCTTGATCGCGTCATAAAGATCCGGGTATAGCTCCGGGTGGCATGCTTGTTCCGCCATTTTTGCCGACTCATCTCGCTGTTGAAGAGGGAGGTGCAAAGGGGCCGATGGCCCGGGGATGATCCGGGGGCCATGGCGGTGGGAAGCTAGCGGCCGGGCACGGGCGGAGGCAACGCAGATTAGCTGCGGCGCAGGCCGAGAAAAACTGAGTCTTAATGGGGTCGGGGATGTGACACACTGTGCTGAGGAGAAAACATGAGCTATCGACTTCCTTCCCTGAATTCCTTGCGCGCCTTCGAGGCGGCGGCCCGGCACCTGAGCTTCAAAACGGCGGCCAGCGAGTTGGGCGTCACGGCCGGCGCCATCAGCCAACAGGTGAAAAAGCTGGAAGGCTCCCTGGGCGTCGAGCTGTTCCGGCGCCTGCCCCATGGTCTGCTGCTGACCGAGGCAGGGGAGGCTTTTTTGCCCAAGATTACCAAGGTGTTCGAGGATTTGACGGCGGCGACCGAGGAAATCGCACCGCGCATCAACGGCAAGAAGTTTCATCTGGGCGTCTGTCCCAAGGCGGCGGCGGTGCTGCCGCCCAACTGGCCGCACCACGACGACGGCCTCAGGCCGTTCGTGCGCAGCTGGGTGCCGTCCTCGGACGTGGAATCGGTGCGGAACAACGAAATCGACGGCCTGATCCGCCTGGGCGGCGGCCCCTATGGGGATTTGTCGCGAGTGGCCATTCCGGTCAACGGCGGCGACGGCCGGGATCACGGCGATCTGCACTTTGTGTGCAAGCCCGGCCTGGCCAATTGCCGTCAATCCCGGGCGATTTTGGAAGATCTGGCGAAGTACGCGCCGTGAACATCACGGGGCGTCTTTTGTTGCTCACAGACCAAAGGACGCCCGGAAAGGACGTCCGCAAAAAACGCCTGATTGGTACCTGCCTCACAAGAAAAAAGGGCGCGGCCGCGTCCGCGGCACTGAGGGGTGCTCCGAGTTCTGCTTCTCGGCATCAATCCCGCTGCCGCCGCGCCCCCAGACCCCGCCTTCTTGGCAGGGCCTTCCAGACACCCGACCTACTTGCTTGGGTGTTTTGGAACGATGGGCCAGGCGCCCGCCCGAAGGGTCGGGTAGGACAGCTCCCGGCCGTTAAGGCCCGGCTCCGTGGCGCCTTCCGCCGCGATGATCGTGTCCGCCTTCTTGGCGGGAATGGGCCAGGCGCCCCGTTTGAGCAGGTCATAGCGCTGCCACAGGCTATCCAAGCAGGTCTTCTTCTCCAGCCAGTCGATCAGGGGCGGTTCATGTGAACTGGCCTGGCGGGACCGTGCTTCTTCAGACTCGGACGAATAGGACAGGGCCGGGGTTAGAGTGTTGATCTGCTGATCGCTGGCAAAAAGCCCCCGTCCGGTCAAGCGGGCGGCGCCGAAAATCTGCGCCTGACCCCGCACTTGTACCGTGCCCGAAACCTGGGCGTCGCCATAGACTTGCGCCTGTTCCCAGATGCAGGCGGTGCCGTAAACGATGGCGCGCCCGCTCACCTGGCTGCCGCCGCCGATGATGGCCTGATCCTGCACCTTGGCATGATCCCGCACCACGGCGTTGTCTCGGACAAGCACGTCGTCCTTGATGATGGTGCTGCCGCGCACCTGGGCAAAGGCCAGGACCCGGGCGTTGCCGATGATGATGGCGTTGCCGCCCACCTTGGCGGCGCCCATGATCTTGGCGTTTTGGGCGATGCAGGCATGACCGAAGACTTGCGCGGTGCCGCGCACCGCCGCGTTGCCCATGACCTGCGCCGTGTCGTAGACCTTGGCATTGTCGTAGATCCAGGCGTCGTTATTGTGGGAGAGGTTGATCTCCCGTTCGATAAAACCGCCCAATTCTCCAGCGCTCACCTTGGCGAAGGAGCGAAGGCTGCGGATCCGATAAAGCCGGCGGCCGCGAAACGCCACACTCTCCGCTGAGAGTTCATATTTCTTGTTCATCATTCGGCTCCTGGTTTTAAGTTCCACCGTTTGCGTGTCTTAAAGGTGGGAGAGCCGGGAGCGGACCGCCTTGTGAGATCCTGCCAAAAGCTTGTTTGTTCGTGCCAGATCTTGTTATAAAAAGGGCCGGATTTCGGGCTTTTCATTGGCTGCGATGGCGAGAGGAATATGAGCCGGGTGTATCGAATCACCGCCGTCTGGGCGGCGCAAATCGCCGATCTGCTGGATGCGCGGGGCCGGCCCGGCGGTCAAATCCTGAAAGAGGTGGGCCTGGACCGGCGGCGCCTGTCCGGGACGGAGGCGCGCATTCCCTTTCCCAAGTTCGCCGCCTTGCTGGACGCGGCGGCCGGCCACTTGGGCGACCCGGAATTCGGCCTGCATTTCGGCTCCAACCTGGACCCCAAGGACGCGGGCGCCGTCGCTTATGTGGCGGCCAATTCCGCCGATCTGGCGGCGGCGACCGACAACTTCATCACCTATCTGCACACCATCAACGAAGCGATCTCGGTGCGCCAGGACATCGGCCGGGATCAGACGGTTCTGACCTTGGAGGTGGCCGATCCCAAGGTGCCCCACCACCGGCAATCCCAGGAGTACTTTTTCGGCGGGGCGCTCAAGCTGAAACGCTTTCTGGTGGGGCACCGGATCTTCCCCCTCTGGGTGGAATTCAGCCACGAGCGGGATCAGAACCTGGACGAGATACGGCGCAGCTTCGGCTGCCCGGTGGCTTTCGGCAAGGCGCGCAACGCCATGGCTTTTTCCGCCGCCGACCGCGGGCTGCCGTGCAAGAACGCCGACCCCCGGCTGCTGGAGATCCTCAAGGAACACTGCGAGGCCCAGCTGGCCAGCCTGAAAACCCATACGGATTTGAAGGAACAGGTCAAACACCTGATCACCCAAGGCCTGACCGCCGGCAACGTCTCCGTCAAAAGCGTGGCCCGGGATCTGGGCATGAGCGAGCGCAGCTTCGCCCGCCGCCTGGCCGAACAGGGCACCTCCTTCGGCAAGCTGCTGAACGACGTGCGCTGCCAGTTGGCCAAGCTCTATCTGGCCGATCCGGGCGTCAGAACCAACCAGATCGCCTACATGCTGGGCTATTCCGAACCCGCCGCCTTCACCGCCGCCTTCAGCCGCTGGACCGGCCAAAGCCCCACCCTCTACCGCGAGGGCGTCGCGGTATGAGCCCCGGTTGGGGCCGCGTGTTTTGGCACCGGGTCAAAGCCTAAAAGGCTTTGGGCAGGCCGGCTTGCTTTAGGGAGTTGTTGGCCGTGTGGCGGCTTTTTGTGTGGTGATCCACGGTGAAATTCCGGTCCGAGATAGGGCTGTACCATATCTCGTGATCACCTTTGCCGGGCCGTACATAGGTGCAACCCGCTCTTTTCAAGATTCGGATGAGATCTTTGTAAAATCCAGCCATTAGGGCTCAGAGAACACAATTTCCTCCGAGCGGCTCGCCGTGATTGAAAGGGGCACGGGGGAAGGCTCGATATGGCAATTCAGTTCGAGCAGCACCGGTACTGCGGCGCGGATTTCGTCAACAAGCTTTTCCATGGTATCGGCTTCCAGGGCGAGCCCCGGCACGTCGTCACTCTCGGCCCACCAAACACGGGCGTCCGCATCCCAAAAGCACCTTACCTCATAAGCCTTTGACATACCTTGATTTTCTCCAGAGCGTTGGTCGAATCTTGCATCAAACGACAACGCCATCTTCCACATCTATGGGTAAAATTGGCACTTATCCCGTTGCCAAACAAGATTAAGATATGCGTCCGCGCCTTAAGTTTTTCGTAAATCCAGGTTGGGCCAGATCGGGTTGGACGGCAAGTCATGGGTGACCTGCCCGGTTTTCTAGACCTTAAACACGGGCTTCGGGCCAAGCGTTTTTCAAGACCGGCGGTTGAGGGGTGAAACGCCTACCAGGCTCGTTTTGTGCGGCAAGAATTCCAAAAAAATTTCATAACTTGAAAAACATGAAATTTTTTCCTAACTTTTGAGGGTTAGGAGAGGGTTTATGGTGGACACCTCGGTCAAACATTCCGGCAACGGGGATACCGGCATCAAAGATTCTGGCAATCGGGAAACGGCGGTTTCCCGGCTGATTGACGGGTTGAAGC
>JANQKX010000121.1 GCA_028280915.1 Kiloniellaceae bacterium | reverse complement strand
AGCCGCCATCGCGGCCCGCCCTCACGGGTGCGGCTGACCTCAAGAGCCATATTTGGTTCCGGCCAAGTGGAAGCGAAGCACTGTTTCTGATCATCATTTTTTCATCTCTTTTGTGCGCGTTTGCCTTGAATTTCAGGGAAAAGGTGGTGCTAATATGAAATTCATGCAAAGCATCAATTCTCACCCTAGCCTGAAGAAAATTGGGGCTATTCGGGTGAGATGGAAAAGAGGAAAAAAGGTTTGGCCCGCCGCCTGCCGCCACTCAACGCGCTGAAGGCCTTCGAGGCCGCGGCCCGCCACGAGAGCTTCACCCGGGCCGCCGAGGAGCTCTGCGTGACCCAAGGCGCGGTCAGCCATCAGGTGAAAACCCTGGAGGCGGATTTAGGCCTGAAGCTGTTTCGCCGGGCGCCCCAGCACCTGATCCTCACCGAGGTGGGGCGGGACTATCTGACCATCGTTCGCGATGCCTTGGACCGCCTGGCCTTGGGCACGGACCGCCTGTTGCAGCGGCAAAACAGCGGCGTTCTGACGGTCACCACCTCGCCCAATTTCGCCGCCAAATGGCTGGTGCACCGCCTGGGCCGCTTCGCCGAGGCCCATCCGGCCATCGATCTACGGGTCAGCGCCACCCTGCATCACGTGGATTTCGCGCGGGAGGACGTGGACCTGGCGGTGCGGCACGGCGACGGCCGCTTCCCGGGACTGGAGGCGATCCGGCTGATCGGCGAGACCCTGTTTCCCGTCTGCGCGCCGACCCTGGCCCGGGGTGAGCCGGGCTTGCGCCATCCCGCTGATCTGGCCCGCCACAGCCTGATCCATCTGGATCACCGGGACGATTGGTCCAAATGGCTGAACGCCGCCGGAGTCCAAAACGCGGATCTGTCCAGCGGGCCGGTTCTGAATCAGGCCAGCATGGCGATCGATGCGGCGGTCAACGGGCAAGGCGTGGCCCTGGCCCGAACCGCCCTGGCGGCCAACGACCTCATAAACGGCCGCCTGGTCGCCCCCTTCACCATGGCCCTGCCGGTTTCCTACGGCTATTGGATCGTCTGTCCAAAAGCGACGGCCGAGCTGCCCAAGATCGTCACCTTCCGGGACTGGCTGTTGGGTGAGGCGGCGGCGGACCAATCAGCGCTGGCGGAAAGGGACGGATTGTTCCAAACCCTCTCTCCGGCAACTTGAACGGATCGACGGCGGGCGATCACGGCCTTTGGGGCGTTTTCCTTTGCCGGTGGGCGTGCGATACTGTCGGATCATAGCGGAGTCGTCGAAGCGGAGGAGCCTATGAGCCTGCTGGATGCCAGAGATCTACCCACGTCGTCGTCCAACCAAGCTTCCTTGGACGCTTTCGAGATCGGCCTTACCGAAGCCCTGGCCATCCGTGGCGATGCCATCGCCACCATCGACAACACGCTGGAGGCGGATCCCACCTTCGTCATGGGCCACTGTTTGCGGGCGTCCTTGCAGCTCATGGCCATGGAGCGGGCCTTGTTGCCGGAAGTGGCCCGTCAGGTGGAACTGGCCGAGGCCCTGACCGGCTGCGCCAACGACCGGGAACGGGGCCACATCGCGGCCGCGCGGGCCTGGCTGCAGGGCAATCTGGAAGATGCGGTGGGGCACTGGGAAAACGTGCTGCTGGAATATCCGCGGGACCTCTTGGCGCTGTTTTCCGCCCACATGGCCGACTTCTACCTGGGCGACCCGGTGCAGATGCGTGACCGGATCGCGCGTGCCCGACGCGCTTGGTCCCCCGAGGTCCCGGGTTATGGTTTCGTGCTCGGCATGCACGCCTTTTGCCTGGAGGAAAGCGGCGACTACGGCCAAGCCGAGGACATGGCCCGCGCGGCGGTCGACATCAATCCCCTGGACGTCTACGCCATCCACGCCGCCGCTCATGTCATGGAAATGCAAGGCCGGCAAAAGGACGGCATCAAATGGATGACCGAGCAGAAACAGAACTGGGTCGAGAGCGGCTTTGCCATTCACCTGTGGTGGCACCTGGGCCTTTATCACCTAGAATTGGGCCAGATCGACGAGGTCTTGGGGATCTACGACATGGGCGTGCGCAACAAGAGCTCGGAGATTTCCCTGGAGGAATTGGACGCGGCGGCCATGCTGTGGCGCCTGAACCTGATCGGCGTGGACGTGAGCGACCGTTGGGGGGAACTGGCGGATAAATGGGAGCCCAGCGCCGAAGACACCCACTACGCCTTCAACGACATGCACGCCATGATGACCTTCGCCGGCGACCACCGGGACATGGCGGCGGCCCGACTTCTGGCCGCAGCGGCCAGCTATGTGACGGAGCGGGGCGGCACCAACGCCAACATGACCAAGGAGGCCGGCATTCCCATCTGTCGCGCCCTTTTGGCTTTCAGCCGGGAAAACTATGACGCCGCCGTGGACCTGCTGTTGCCGGTCCGCTACAAAAGTTTCGTCTTCGGGGGCAGTTATGCCCAGCGGGACGTGATCTCCCTCACCCTGATCGAGGCCGCCCTGCGCAGCAAGCGCTACAACCTGGCCCATGCCCTCTTGGCCGAACGCATAGCCGTGAAGCCGAGCAGTCCGCTCAATTGGAAATCCATGGCCCGCGCCCTGGACGGCCTGAACGACGCGGTGGGCGCACAGAAGGCCTGGACCAAAGCGGCGGAACTGGCCGCGGCGTGAGCGCCGGACAAAACCTTGACGCGCTCTGGGCGCTGGCGGGGCTGGACCCGGCGGCCTTGGCGGACATCACCCTCACCGGCGACGATCCGGTCCTGCCCTCTTCGTTCAAAGTGGGGACCTTGGCCCAGGCTTCCGTCGCCGCGGCCGGTTTGGCGGCGGCCGAGGTTTACAAGCTGCGCAATGGCGAGAGACCCAAGGTGTCCCTGAATATGGCCGACGCCGCGATCGAGTTCCGCAGCGAACGGTACCTGCGGGTGAACGGTGAGTTGCCGCCCAATCCCTGGGACCCCATTGCCGGCGCTTACCGATGCGGCGATGGCCGCTGGGTGCGCATCCACACCAACTTTCCGCACCACCGGGACGGCATTCTAAACCTATTGGGCTGTGGTAACGACCGGGAAAGCGTGGCCGCCGCCCTGCATTCGTGGCAAGCGTCGGATTTCGAGCGGGCGGC
>JANQKX010000113.1 GCA_028280915.1 Kiloniellaceae bacterium | reverse complement strand
GGGCTACCCTCCCCCTGGGCGACGGGATGTTTCAAGAGAGCCAGCAAGGGAACCGGCGCCCACCGGCTGGCCACGGCCTCGGCCAGCAAGCGCAAAAAGGTGCCCGGCGGGCTCTGCGCCAAGGGTGTTCCCGCCGAATCGTCCACGGCCAGCCCCCAACGGGCCAGCTCGGCCGCCACCCGGCGGGCCAGGTTCCGGTCCGGGGTCACCAAGGCCGCGGTCCGGCCCGGTTCTTCCAAGGCCTGGCGCAAATGCAAGGCGATCACCAAAGCTTCCTCGCCCACCCCGGTGCAATCGATCCGCGTCATTCCCGCCAGCGCGCCGGCTTCCGCCAAGGCCGGAAGGCTTTGAATGCCCTCGGGCCACTTGGCCGTCGCGGCGGCAGGCCACAGCGCCAGGGACAGCAAGCGAGTGCGTCGGTCGTTTTCATGACCGACCGCCGGTTCGTCCTGCCAGGGCCCGACCTGCCGCCGATCCGTTTCCAAGGCGGTCAACAGCTGGGACATGCCGAATTGGGGTTGGGTGGGGTCCGACGTCACTTCCGACCAGGCATCATCGGGCATGCTCTGGTCCAGCCCCGGCAAGATGATCGCCCCATCGGGCAGGTCCAACACCGCTTTCATCAGCAGGGCCGTGGCGGGAATGGAACCGGTGGAGCCGGCGATCACCACCGGCCCCCGGGGCGGCGTTTCCTGCCAAGCCGCCACCTGATGCTCGGCGAGCAGCTGACGGCGCCGGGCCTTGCCGATGAAACCCGCTTCCGCCTCAATCTCCGGCCAATGCCGGGTGATGATCTCAAGAAAGGACAGGGTGTGCTGCCAATGAGCGGCATGTTCTTGGGGCACCAGATCGGCGAGCCGGGCGAAGTCCAGGCCTTCGGTCTCCACCTGGTCCAAAAAGCGCGCCAGGGCCGCGGCCAGGGCCAGGGCTTGATCCTCGCTGGGTTTGTCTTGCCCAGATCCCTCGGCCTGGCTTTCGCTCCATTGCCAAATCAGGCGGGTCAAGCGGAGCTGCCGCATGAGCTCGGGCATGGCCGGGGGCAGGGTCAGGTCGCCGATGCCATCCCGCTCTACCATGTCCCCGGAAATCAGAAGTTCATCCTCGTCCAGGTCGCCGATGGGGGTGAGCGCCGGCAAGATCAGCGCCTGTCCCGGCGCCGTGCGCAAAAAGGCATCCTGCACGGTGCGGCAGGCCCGGCGGGTGGGCAGCATGATCGTGGCGCGGGATAACGCCAAGGGATCGTCGCCCCAGCGGGCCAAGATCCCCGCCACCAATTGATCGGCGAAAGCCTGATGGGGCGGGATGGTGTATATCTTGGCCATTTGCAGCGAGCTTTCAGCAGCACCCAAAAGTAAGAGCCGAGGGCGATAGAGGCGGCCGCCGCCGCTAAACTGGCCCCGAAAAGCTAACGGGCGGCGGCCGGCGATATGGTCAAATAGTGCAGCGCCTCTTCCAACTCACCAATGGATTCAGGCGTCCCCACGTGGAACCACAAGCCGTCGTGACGCAGGCCCCACAAGCGGCCCTGGGCCTCCGCCCGGTCCCACATCCCGTTCATGGAAAAGGCCCCGTCACCGGAATCGGCAAAAATCCGCGGATGGACAATCTGGATACCGCCATAAAGGAAGGGCGCGATTTCCCGCTCTACCCGCCGCCGCAGGCGCCCCACCGGGTCCATCACGTAGTCGCCGGTCCGCCCGTCATATCCATAGGCTTGCGCGGTGGACTGCATGAGCAACAAGGCATCCATCTGCTCCGAATCCCACAAAGCCGCCAAGCGCGCTAGGGCGGAGGTATGTCCGTCCAGCCAGCAAACGTCACCGTTAATGACAAAAAAAGGATCGGGGCCCAACAGGCCCAGGGCCGCTTTCACACCGCCGCCGGTGTCCAAAATCTCCGCTTCCGGTGAAAACTGAACCGCCGGAGATGGCCGGTCCGCCAAATGCTCTTTAATCTTGTCCCCTAAATAATGCAGATTGATCACCGCATCTTCGATGCCATGGTCCTCCAGTCGATCCAGGATGGTATCCAAGAGGGTGCGTCCCTGCACTTCAACCAAGGGCTTGGGTATGGTATCGGTGATTGGGCGCATGCGCTTGCCGAAGCCAGCGGCGAGCACCATGGCCCGGGCGATCTTTTGTTTTTTTTCAGCCATTGCTGTCCTCAATCTTTCATGCCGTCGGCCGCACCCGCAGAGGCGCCGGAAGTTCCCGGTCGAACCAATCCCGCACCTCTTTCAGGGCCGGATGCTGTAAGTCCGCCGCCAACAAGCGCCACACCCGCGGGATATGGCGCAGATAACCTTGTTTGCCGTCCCGCCGGTTCAGGCGGGTGAAGATGCCGATGATTTTGGCGCTGCGCTGGGCGCCCAGAATGGCGTAGGATTCCGCGAAGGCCGCCTGGTCCAGCTCGGGAAAGGCGGCCAAATAGCGGGCGATCATGGCCGCCTCCAGGCCGGGGGAGAGATCCCGCCGGGCATCCTGCAAGAGGGAGACCAGATCGTAGGTCACTTCGCCGCAGACCGCGTCTTGAAAGTCGAGCAAGCCGCAGCCGGCCGTGCCCGGCCGCCCCGCCAAGGTCATCAGATTATCCACATGATAGTCCCGCAGCACCAAGGACCGGGGCACCCGCCGCACCCGGGGCCAAAGGCTTTTCCAGGCGGCCAGATAGTCGGCGCGAACCGCAGGATCGATGGGACGGCCCGCCACCGCTTCATAGTACCAGTCGGTCAGCAATAAGGCTTCGTCGTCCAGCAACTGGTCGGAATAATCGGGCGGGTTATCCGGCCCCGGCCGCCACTTGCGGTGCAGCTCGATCAAGACGTCGACGGCAAGACGATAGAGCGCTTCCTCGTCGTCTCCTTCCGCCAAGGCCCGGGTGAAGGTACGGTCTCCCAGATCCTCCAGCAGCAGGAAGCCCTCTGCCACATCCATGGCCAAGGGTTTGGGCACGGAAAAACCAAGATCCAGCAAAATCTGCTGCACCCGATGGAAAACCTCGACGGATTCCAAGGGCGGCGGCGCATCCATCAGCACGGCTTGGCGCCCGCCCCCGATCACCCGGTGGTAGGAGCGGAAGGAGGCATCGGCGGCCAGCAACGCGATTTCGGCATTCCGCCAGCCGGCACGATCCAAAAAGACGTGGCGCGCCGCCGATCGATCTTCGGAAAGGGGTTCAAGCTGTGTCACCGACGCTCATATCTCCAGTTTAGCCCAACAGCCGAGGTCCAGTCGGACCCAGCGACCCATGGTCGTTATGGTAACCTGGCGCGCGGAGTCTTCCAGCCCAAATTCAAAGGCCAGAATCAATCCGTCACCGGTCAGCAAGCGCGCCCGCCATGACCCCAGCCGGTCCGGCCACTCCATCACGGTGATGCCGTCGGCCAGCGCCTCCTCCAGGCCCAATTCGAAGATCTCCTCCGGGTCTTCCAGGCGGTAGAGGTCAAAATGCCACACCGGGGCCGGGGTGCGGTCATAGCTCTGCACCAGCGTAAAGGTGGGGCTGGGCACCTCCTCGGCTTGGGACCCGGACGCGGGATCGAGCGGCATCATGGTGTTGACCAAGGCGCGGGTGAAGGTGGTTTTGCCCGCCCCCAGATCACCCTCGAGCGCCAGCCAATCGCCGGGGCGCAGGCGCGGCGCGAGTTCTTGCGCCAAGGCGGCGGTGGCGGCCTGATCGGGCAGTTCCAATTGGATCGTTCGCTGTTCGGGCGCGAAGTTGGGCATGACCGCGGCGTTTTAGCCCTCCCCCGGGTTCAGGGCAAGCACGGCTCTCGCCGGACGCTACTGTCTAAGGCGTGCCGTCGCGCCACTTGTCGGTCTGCCGCCGTTCCTTTTTGGTGGGGCGACCGGCACCCGCGGCCCGGGGCGCCACCGGCGCCGGGGTGTCCCGCGGCAGCCGGCTGGCTTTTTCGGGCGGCTTCAGGTCTTCGTAGAGGGCTTGTGCCTCCTTGGCGGGGCCGCGCCGGGTGCCCAGCGCCAGGACCTTGATCACCCGCACATGCTGACCCTGGGGAAAGGTCAGCACCATGTCCGGGCGCACGGCCAAATGGGCCTTGCTTACCGACTGCCCGGCCACCCGGACCTTACCCGCGTTGCACAGCTGCGTGGCCAAACTGCGGGTCTTGAAAAAGCGCGCGTACCACAGCCATTTGTCCAGGCGCAGGGTCCCCGTCTCCTCCGCCGCCCTTTCCCCGGAACCGCTCACCGTCCGGCTCCCGACCCGCCCGTCGCCCAGCCCCGCAGGACCGCAAAGGGCGAGTCGCTGGCGGTCTTAGGCTTTTTGCGCCGTGGCCGGCGGCCAGGCTGCTTTTTGTCGGTTTTGCCCCGGCGGGAGAAGGTTTGGCCCTCCTGGTCCGATGACGTTGCCGCGACCGGTCGATACCCCAAATGATGTAAGACCGTGAGCAACTGGTCGCCGTCCAGGGCATAGGTCGCTGCAAAGCCGGGCGCGGCGACAAAGGCTCCCTCGGAGTCGCTGTGTTTCGCCACGACCCAAGCCAGTCGCTCCAGCACATCAACCCGAACGGCCAGCGCCGGGCGGTTTTTCGGCCGCAGCAGGCGAAAGCCGGCGGCGTGGCAATAGGCCTCGCCAAATCCGGGCAGCGGCGTGAAGGCCTTGGCGCCGGGCGGCGGCAACTCCGGCAGGGGCCGGCCCTGGTGCACGGCCAACAGCCGGGCAATCAGCGTTTTCCTTTCCGATTTTTGCAAGGACGGCATGTAAAGGCTGAGGCGGCCGATCTTGACTCCCAGGGCCTTCAACGCCCGCCGCTCCGCCTTGCCGAGCCCGTTCACCAGCTCGGCCACGGGGCGCCGCGGCAGAACGCCGAAATTCTCGATCAACTGATAGACCAAGCCCCGGCCGAAATTGCCCAGATCGGGCTTTTGCAGGGCTAACAAGGGCGCCAGCACCCGCTTGATCTCCCCGGCCAGCCAGGTGTCCAAGGCCTGGCGAATCCTTTCGTTCAAGGCCTGGGGCAGATGCTCGCTGCTGACGATGTCCGTAGTCGGGGTCAAGGGTGACGGCCCGGCCCGCAAGGTGGCCACGGCCTCGCCCTCCCAGGCGATGGTTCCCTGGGCCAGGGTAAAGGCTTCCCGCGGCGCCGTCTCCAGGCGGGCGACCCGGGCCGGAAACTCCTGAGCCAGCGCCTGGCGGGCGGCCGCCAAGAGGGGACGCGCGGAATCCGGGTCGGCGTCGGCGTCCAACACGAAGGTAAAGCCCTCCAAGCGACCCACGTACTCTCCCTCCACAACCACCTCGCCGTTACGCCGCACCGCCGCCATCAAATCCTGGCCCTCCCGCAAGCGCCGCGCCAGCAAGGAGGCGCGCCGGTCCACGAAGCGCTGGGTTAGCTGCTGATGCAGGGCATCGGACAGGCTGTCCTCGATGGCCCGGGTACGCTGTTGCCAGTGGTCGCTGTCGGCCAGCCAATGGCCGCGGTGGGTGATGTAGGTCCAGGTGCGAATATGGGAAATGCGGGTCGAGAGCTGGTCGATGTCGCCGCTGAAATTGGCCAGGCGATCGATCTGCCCGGCCACCCAATCCTCCGGCAGGATGCCGTCGTTGGCCATCAACAAGGCGTAGGCCCAGGATAGCAGGCGCAGGTGCTCCTCGGACAGGATCTTGCGGAAATCGGGGATCTGGCACACGTCCCACAGAAGTTCCACCGCCGCCGGGTTGGTCGCCTTGCCGGCCACCGCCGGATCGCTCGCCAGGGCCGCCAGGGCCTGATGGTCCTCGGCGTCGCGCACCCGCAACAGCTCCGGCGCCGGCGAGCGGGCTTCCAGGCTGCGCAGCAGGGCCAGAGGATCGGAAAAATCCAAGCGGCGGCTGCGCCAGAACAGCCAGCGCAGAGGCTCGAAACGGTGGGTTTCGATGGCCTCGATCACCTCGCTTTCCAAAGGTCCCACCTCGGGAGTGGTGCCGAAAGTGCCGTCGTTCATATGCCGCCCGGCCCGCCCGGCGATCTGGGCCAGCTCCGCCGCGGTCAAGCGCCGCGGGCCGCGCCCATCGAATTTGCTGAGGCGGGCGAAGGTCACATGGTCCAGATCCAGATTGAGGCCCATGCCGATGGCGTCGGTGGCCACCAGATAGTCCACCTCGCCGCTTTCGAAGAGCTCCACCTGGGCATTGCGGGTGCGCGGGCTCAGCG
>JANQKX010000072.1 GCA_028280915.1 Kiloniellaceae bacterium | reverse complement strand
CCAAAAGTAACTTCCACTCATTCAAAATCTCCTTCCGGAGATCTTGAATCATGAAATCACTCAAAACAAAAGACCTTTTATGGGTCTAGACCCTAATAGCTCCAACGCGAGGTCATAGCGTCTCCCACTGGCTGCGCTGATGAGAGGCGTCGTGCCATCTTCGGAGACAAAATTCAGGTCGGCTCCGGCATCCGCCAACAGAGCGACCGGAGATGGTTGCTTTCCGATAGTGTCTGACAAGGTCGTACTAAAAAGCGGCGGCTTTGGAGGTATACCCTTCAACAAGTTGGGATTTCCCCCGTGACGCAAAGCAGCGGCCAGAAACGATACATCTTGATGCATTGCCGCCCAATGCATGATCGCTCCACCGTCATCGTAGACCACATTCGGGTCGGCTCCCAATTCAAGCAACTTTTCAAAGCCGTCGATGTCCTGCAGAGCCCAGAAAAGGGGTGTGGCGTTGGAGGTGCCGCGCACATCCACGTCCAACCCGCCGGACACCAGCTCTTCTATCGTTTTCACATCTCCATCTGCTGCGGCTTCGGCCAGGGCACGGGCCTGTGGATCGGGAAACATGGCTTTCAAGGACATGAAAGCTAATGAAGTCGCCCTGATCTGCGCATCATACTTTTCCTGGGCGTCCTCCATGCCCTCCATCAATTCCTGGATCTCTTTCCGGTTTTGCTCATCCTGCGATTGGCCATCCGTCGCCACCCCGGCGGCCCAACCGACGGCCGCGATCACGCAACAGGCGGAGACTATGGCGCTGATCTGTAGGTTTCGTCTCGTAAACATCAAATGATCCGGACAGTGGAACTTCCTCGCCCCGGTCGCACCTCGGTCATAGGCGGCCGGAACACTTCTTATAAAAGAATGTAGCTGCTTGGGATTAACAACCGGTGATGAGGCGATCTGCCTAATCGCCCTTCCGTCGGATCGCCACCTGACGGCCAAGTTGTCGATGTCTTCCAGGATATGACGGGAGGCGGTATTCATCCCGTCGCTCACCTCTTCCTGGTCGATCAGCGTGGGGACCGTTGACGCCGCAGCGCCCCCTCTTAAGCGCCGGATTTTTGAGCTTGGGCAAGGCAAAGAGGATGAGGATGGAGGGCGGCAACACAGCACAGAGGAAAAACCACATCAGGCCAATTCCGTTTTTCCAGCCGGCAAGGCCCGTTACCGGCCGCCCGGTAAAAGGGGACACACCAACTGTCTTTTATATTAGCGAGCTGAAGATGTCCCCGCTTCCTGGCACTCGCCCCCCTATCGTTCGGCGCCAAATCGGCGTCAAAAGCCACCCCGTAAATCCCGCCACGCGAAGGTCTATCGGCCCGCAATGACCGGCATTTCCCCCTCATTTGCATAAAATTTCCCATATATTTCAGATAGTTCTGAACAGCTCCCGATGGAGCGTCATTTGCGCGAAATATGCCGGAAAAAGCCGATTTTAGCTATTTTTTCATTCTTCTTTTACACCGCCTTAACACTGACCTTGGCAAGCTTTTTCCAGGAACGGAGACCACCGCATGGAGGATTTGATGTCTCTCTCGCCCCGCGCTTTGGATACCTTGATTGATTTGGTCGAGATCAAACTGAGCTGTTTTGAAGTTTATGACCGGGAAGATTCCCGCGAACTGGCGAACCTGGAGCAGTGCCGCTCCGAACTGCAGAGCCTCATGGGCGGCGACAAGCAGGCCAATCCGGGCGTGGTTCAGCTGCGCAGTTCCCGCCGTTCCGCTCCCGTTCGTGCCACCGGCTGACACCGCCGTGGCTTAAGGTACGGCCATTCCCTTTTGCACCGCCGGCCGTGCCTCGATGGCTCGATACCATCGTTCCACATTGGAAAACTCCGCCAAATCGATACCTTGCCATTCATGGCGCGCGGCCCAGGGAAAGGTCGCGATGTCGGCCATGGAATAATCGCCCGCCAAATAGGGTGCCTTGGCAAGGCGGCGGTCCAACACCCCATATAGCCGCTGGGTTTCGCTGGTGTAGCGCTCGACCGCGTAGTCGATCTGCTCCGGCGCAAAGCGGCGGAAATGATGGGCCTGTCCCAGCATGGGGCCAAAGCCGCCCATTTGCCACATGAGCCACTGCACGGCCAGGTGACGGCCCCGCGCCGAGGCGGGCATGAGTTTGCCCGTGCTTTCCGCCAAATAAAGCAAGATGGCCCCCGTCTCGAAAACGGAGATGGGTTCGCCGTCCGGCCCATCCGGATCCACGATCGCCGGGATGCGGTTGTTCGGGCTGATCTCCAAAAAAGCCGGGTCGAACTGCTCGCCCTTGCCGATATCAATCGTATGCACCCGATAGTCCAGCCCCAGTTCCTCCAAGGCGATGGAGACCTTGCGCCCGTTCGGGGTCGACCAGGTATAAAGCTCGATTGTCATAACGCTCTCCAAAAGATAAGCCGCTTGGCAGATACCCTGCTCATGACCCTACTCATGACCCAATTCATGAAAAGGCCTGCTCCAAGTCGGCGATAAGATCACCGGCATGTTCCACGCCGATGGAAAGACGCAGCAAGTCCTGAGGCACCGCCCCTTCTCCGCCCCCGGCCTCGCCCTCAATGGTAGCGCGGTGTTCGATCAGGGATTCGACCCCGCCCAGGGAGGTGGCCCGGGCGAACAATTTTACCCGTTTCACCGCCGCCAAGGCAGCCTCCCCGCCGCCCTTGACGCGCAGACTCATCATGCCGCCAAAGCCGCCGGTCATCTGACGGGCCGCCACCTCATGTCCCGGATGGGTGGCCAGCCCGGGATAGAGAACCTGATCCACCGCAGGGTGACCCTGAAAATGCGCCGCGATGGCGGCCGCGTTGGCGCAGGCCCGCTCGATGCGCAGATGCAAGGTGCGCAAGCCCCGGTGCAGCAGCCAGGCCTCGAAGGGGCCCAGAACCGAGGCCAGCTTGGACCGGTTGTACAGCACCCGCTGCCAAAAAGGGTCCTCTTGCGCGCTGATCAAGGCGCCGGCCAGGACATCGCTATGGCCGTTCAAATATTTGGTCGCCGAGTGCATCACCAGATCCGCGCCCAGGCTTAAGGGCCGGGTCAGGATGGGCGTAGCCACCGTGTTGTCCACCACCAGGCGCACACCGGCGGCGCGGCACAGCGCCGACACGGCCTCGATATCCACCACCTGCCACAAGGGGTTTGACGGCGTCTCCACCCAGGCCAGTTTGGTTCTGCCCGGCTCGATCGCCGCTTCCCACGCGGCGGTGTCGCCGGCGTCCACCAAGGTGAGCCCCAGACCCCAGCGCGCGGCGAAATCCTCCAGCCAATTGCGGAAACCCCAGTACATGGTCTTCTGGGCCACCACATGATCTCCCGGCGCCAAGGCCTGAATGACGCAGGCGCAAGCCCCCAAGCCGGCGGAAAACACCGCCGCGGCCCGCCCGCCTTCCAACGCCGCCAGGGCCCTTTCCAGCGGTTCGTAGGTGGGATTGTGATCACGGGTATAGCTGGTCGCGCCCACCAGATCGTAATCCTGAGCCCGCCGCGCATAGGTGGTGGCCGGCACGATGGGCGGCACCACCGCACCGCTTTCCCGGTCGCCCTCATAAGCACCGTGAGCGGTCAAGGTGTCCAGGTGATAGGGCGGCCTCTCACTCATGGGCGCGCATACTGCCGGTCGCCGAAGAGATTTTCCCGCGTCTTTTCATCCATCTCCCCGGTTCTGCGATGCTCGGCCAAAACCTGAACGCCGCGCTGCACCGCGGGCCGCTCGTTGATCTCCTCGAACCAGCGTTTGACGTGGGGAAACTCGTCCAGGTCGATGCCCTGGTTTTCGTGCCCCCGCAGCCAGGGGTAGGTGGAAATGTCGGCGATGGTATAATCCCGCCCGGCCATGTAGGCCGCCTCCGACAAGCGCCCGTCCAAGACGCCGTAGAGCCGCTTTGCCTCGTTGGTGTAACGATCGATGGCATAGGGAATCTTTTCAGGCGCATAGCTGCGGAAATGATGGTTCTGCCCCAAGAGCGGGCCGATGCCCGCCTTCTGAAACATCAGCCACTGCAAGGTCGTATAGCGTTCCACCGGATCGGATGACATGAACTTGCTTGTCTTCTCCGCCAGATAAATCAGGATCGCACCGCTTTCAAACAGGGCCAAGGGCTCGTCGCCCGGGCCGTCCTGGTCGATGATGGCCGGCATCTTGTTGTTGGGGCTGATCTTCAAAAAGTCCGGCTCGAACTGATCACCCCGGCCGATGTCGATCGGGTGTACCCGATAAGGCAAGCCGACCTCTTCCAGCATGATATGGATCTTGTGCCCGTTCGGGGTCGGCCAAGTATAAAGTTCGATCATTTGCAGCTTTCCTTTTATCAGGGATTTGCTCAACACATGCGCCCTTCACAGCCCAATGACAAGGGGCGAACCAAACAGGTCAAAAACAAACTGTGATCACGGCCCTTGATTTCGAAACAGTGACACTATCTAAATATTTGAGTGACAAGGAGCAATTATTCGGGTAGATTGAAATCATGGCAAGATTAGCACGAGTGGTCGTCCCCAACGTTCCCCACTATATTATTCAACGGGGCAACCGGGACCAAGACACCTTTTTCGAGCCGGCCGACTATAAGGCCTATCTCGAAACCATGGCCGAGTGGTGTGCCCGGTGCCGGGTGACCATTCTGGCATACTGTTTGATGCCCAATCACGTTCATTTGATCGCGACCCCGAAAACCTACGATGGTTTGGCGCGGGCCGTGGGTGAAGCCCATCGGCGCTATACGCGACGGGTCAATGATTTGAACGGATGGTCAGGATTCTTATGGCAAGGCCGCTTCGCGTCCTTTCCCATGGACCCGCCCAGCCTTTTAAAGGCCGTGAAGTATGTGGAGCTGAACCCGGTCATCGAAGGCATCGCCCGATCCGGGCGCACCTATCGCTGGTCCAGCGCCAAGGCCCACTTGAAAGGCGAGGACGATGCCCTGGTCAAGGTGGCACCCTTGATGAAAAAGGTGCCCGACTGGAGCGAGTTCCTGAAGGAAGGCATCTCCGAAGAGGACATCGAACGCTTGCGCAGCCACAGCCGCACGGGCCGGCCCCTGGGCAAGCCGGCTTTCGTCAAGCGCCTTGAGGAAAAGTTAGATCGAACACTAGCGCCGCAAAAACGGGGACCCAAACCCAAAAACGGCTGAAGCCAAAAACGGGTCACAAAGGTGTGGCGGCGCTGTTGAATTTGGCAGGGGCAACACCGGTACCTCTCATAAAAGGGCGACAGCACCGCTCAAGTGCCGTCGCCCTTTTTTTGTTTGCTCAAAATTGACAGCAGGGTGAGAGGCAAGATCCCGGTGCCACAGGGCAATTCCGAACACATCGGGCGATTTTGACGGACGTTCTTAAAGCCCGCTCTTAACCCCCACCGCCTCGGTACTTTTAGTCGGCGTCCAGCTTGGCGCGCAGGATTTTGTTCACCACGCCCGGGTTGGCCTGGCCCTTGGTCGCCTTCATGATTTGCCCTACGAACCACCCAAGGACCTTTTGATTGCCGCCCCGGTACTGCTCGGTCTGTTCCGGGTTTTGCGCCACGATGTCATCTACGATGGCTTCCAAGGCGCCGGTGTCGCTGATTTGCTTGAGGCCCTTCTCCTCCACGATCGCCTCGGCCGGCTTGCCCGTGTCCCACATGGCAAAAAACACCTCCTTGGCGATCCGGCCGGAGAGTGTTCCGTCCAGTTCCAGCTTGATCAAACCGGCCAGCGCCTCAGCGCTCAAGGGGCTTTCGTCGATGGTGAGCCCGGCCTTGTTCAAGGCGCCGAAGAGCTCGCCCGTCACCCAGTTGCCGCATTTGACCGCCACCTCTTCCTTGGGCCGTTTGGCCCCTTCGGCCGCGATGGCGATCAGCGCTTCGAAGTAATCGGCGGTTTCCTTTTCGGCCACCAGGATGCCCGCGTTATAGGCACTCAGGCCGAAGGCGTCCTCGAAGCGGGCCTTCTTCGCGTCGGGCAGCTCGGGCAGGGCCGCCTTGATCTCGTCGACCCAGCCTTGGTCCAAATCCAAGGGCAAAAGATCGGGGTCGGGGAAATAGCGGTAGTCGTGGGCTTCCTCCTTGGAGCGCATGGACCGGCTCTTGCCCGTCGCCCCGTCGAACAGGCGGGTTTCCTGAACCACCTGCCCGCCCTTTTCCAAGAGGTCGATTTGCCGCTTGGTTTCCGCTTCCACCGCTTGCTGAATGAAGCGCAGGGAGTTCAGGTTCTTGGTTTCCGTGCGCGTCCCCAAGGCCTCGCCCGGGCGCCGCACGGAGAGGTTCACGTCCGCCCTGAGGGAGCCCTGCTCCATGTTTCCGTCACAGGTTCCCAAATAGCGCAAGATGGACCGCAGCTTGCGCAGATAGGCCGCCGCCTCCTCGCCCGTGCGCATGTCCGGCTTGGAGACGATCTCCATCAGAATCACGCCGGAGCGGTTCAGGTCGATATAGGACTTGCTGGGATGCTGATCGTGGATCGACTTGCCCGCGTCCTGTTCCAAGTGCAGACGCTCGATCTCAACCCGACGGGTTTCGCCGTCGGGCAGATCCAGGTCGATGTACCCCTCCCCCACGATGGGCTGCAGATATTGGGAAATCTGATAGCCCTGGGGCAGGTCGGCGTAGAAGTAATTCTTGCGCTCGAAGACCGAGTGCAGATTGATCCGGGCGTTCAGGCCCAGGCCCGTCTTGACCGCCTGCTCCACCGCCACCCGGTTGAGCACGGGCAGCATGCCGGGCATGGCCGCGTCCACCAGGGACACCTGGGCGTTGGGCTCGGCGCCAAAGGCGGTCGCCGCGCCGGAGAACAGTTTGGAATGGGACACCACCTGGGCATGGACCTCCAGGCCGATCACCACTTCCCACGGGCCGGTCTTACCCTTGACCAGGTGACCGGTAGTCGAGTGACTGCTAGTCGAGTCACTGGGGGCGGTTGCTGTCGCGCTTTCGGTCATGGCTCACTCTCCCGCCAAAAACTTGGGCAAGGCCTCAAACCCGGCCGCCGTTTCCAAAACACCGGCGGCCCGGAACAGTTTTTCCTCTTCAAAGGCGCCGGTGATCAATTGCAACCCCAGGGGCAGCCCCTCGGGCGACAGCCCGCCGGGCACGGAGATACCCGGCAGACCCGCCAGGGACGCGGGCACGGTGAAAACGTCGTTAAGGTACATGGCAACGGGATCGTCCATCTTTTCGCCCATGCCAAAAGCAGCGGACGGCGCCGTGGGAGTCAGGATCACATCCACCTCTTCAAAGGCCTTGGCGAAGTCCTGGGCAATCAGAGTGCGGACCCGCCGGGCCTTGTTGTAGTAGGCATCGTAGTAGCCGGCCGACAGCACATAGGTGCCGATCAGCACCCGGCGCTTGACCTCGGCGCCGAAGCCTTCGCCGCGGGTCATCTCGTACATCTCGTCCAGGCTGTCCGCCGGTACCCGTAGGCCATAGCGCACACCGTCATAGCGGGCCAGATTGGAGGAGGCCTCGGCCGGCGCCACGATATAGTAGGTGGGCAAGGCGTACTTGGTATGGGGCAAGGAGATATCCACCGGTTGCGCCCCGGCCGCCTTCAGCCATTCCATGCCCTGATGCCACAAGGCCTCGATGGCCTCGGGCATGCCCTCGACCCGGTACTCCTTGGGGATGCCCACCTTGAGCCCGCGAATGTCGCCAGTCATGGCCGCTTCGTAGGAGGGGACCGGCCGGTTGACCGAGGTGGAGTCCTTGGGGTCGTAACCGGCCATGGCTTCCAGCATGATGGCCGCGTCCCGCACCGTGCGGGTCATGGGGCCGGCCTGATCCAGGGAGGACGCAAAGGCCACCACGCCCCAGCGGGAGCAGCGCCCGTAGGTGGGTTTCATGCCCACGATGCCGGCAAAGGCGCCGGGCTGGCGGATGGAGCCGCCCGTGTCCGTTCCCGTGGCCCCGAAAGCGCAGCGCGCCGCCACCGCGGCGGCAGAGCCGCCGGAAGACCCGCCCGGCACCAACGGCGTATCATCGTCCCGCCGGCGCCAGGGATTGATCACGTTGCCGTAATAGCTGGTCATGTTGGACGAGCCCATGGCGAACTCGTCCAGGTTGGTCTTGCCCAGCATCACCGCGCCGGCGCGCCACAAGTTGGCGGTCACCGTGGACTCATAGGTGGGATGAAAACCGTCCAGGATGTGAGAGCCCGCCGTGGTCAGCACACCCTGGGTGCAAAACAAATCCTTGATGGCAATGGGCAGGCCCTCCAGCACACCCACCTCTTCACCGGCCGCGCGCCTGGCGTCTGAGGCTTGCGCCATCTCCAGCGCCCGCTCGGGCGTTTCGGTGATAAAGGCATTCAAGGGCCGCGCCGCCGTCACCGCGGCGATCATCTCCTCGGTCAGTTCCTTGGACGACAACTCACCGGCTTGCAAACGGTCACGGGCCTGGGACAGGCTCAATCGGGTGATCTCGCTCATGACAAGGCTCACTCAACCACTTTGGGGACGGCAAAAAAGCTGTTCGCCGGATCGGGCGCGTTGGCGATGATATCGTCGACCCGGTCGCCGTCGGTCACCACGTCGTCCCGCTGGGGCGCGGTCATCTCCACCACGGAGGTCAAGGGTCGGACACCCTCGGTCTCCAACTCATTCAGCAGCTCGATCCATTCCAGGATGTTCGACAACTCGCCGGCCAGGGCGACTTGCTGATCTTCATCCACACGGATACGCGCCAGGCTGGCGATTTTTGCCACGGTTTCTTGGTCCACCGACATGGCTCGAAACTTCCTCGATTGGTCTTGGTTGTATGGTCTTGGTTAGCGTCCAGTTATTGCGCTCCCGCCGAAAGATCAATAAAGACTTCACGGGACGCAGGCACCCTTTCCGGCTCCCGCCAGCGAAACGGGCCGGGAAAGTACCACCGGCCAAAAGGCACTGCAACTTTCCAGCCGCGGCAATCAGCGCCGCCGGGCGATTAATTTGGGCTGAGGGGTTTCCGTGAGCGACACCACACTGGCACAACTGGCGGACCTTCTGCCCCCAAGGGGCCGGCTGCTGGGCCTGGATCTGGGCGAGCGCACCATCGGCTTGGCCATCTCCGACCGGGACCGCCGGGTGGCCTCGCCCCTGGAGACCATTTGGCGCAAGAAGTTCACCCAGGACGCCGCCGCCCTGCGGCAGATCTCCACCGAGCGCGAGGCCGTGGCCTTGATCCTGGGCCTGCCCATCAACATGGACGGCAGCGAGGGCCCGCGCTGCCAGTCGGTGCGGCAGTTCGCCCGCAATCTGAAAAACCTCTCCGGCTTTACCGGCCCCATCGCCTTTTGGGACGAGCGCCTCTCCACCCGGGCGGTGGAGCGGTTCCTGATCGAGGAAGCCGACATGACGCGCCGGCGCCGCACTCACGTGGTGGACAAAATGGCCGCAGCCTATATTCTCCAGGGTGCGCTTGATGCCCTGGCACAACAAGGTGAACCACAGTCATGAAAATCCTGGTCTTTCAACATCACCCCGAAGAGCACCCCGGCATTTTCCGCCAGTTCCTGGCGGCCGACAACATCGCCTGGGACGCGGTGGAACTGGACGCGGGCGAACCCATCCCCAACCTGGACGGCTATGACGCCCTCTGGGCCATGGGCGGCCCCATGGACGTGTGGCAGGAAGACGAACACCCCTGGCTGAAGGCCGAAAAAGCGGCCATTCGCGAAGCGGTGTGGGAGCGCAAAATGCCGTACCTGGGCGTTTGCCTGGGCCATCAGCTCCTGGTCGACGCCCTGGGCGGCACGGTGAGTCCCATGCCGCTGGGCGAAGTGGGCGTGCTCCCCATCAACCTCACCCAGGCCGGGGCGGCCGACCCCCTGTTCGGGCCGGACGGCGGGGACCTCATGGCCCTGCAATGGCACAGTGCCGAGGTAACCGAGCTACCGGAGGGCGGCACGACCATGGCCTCCTCGCCCGTGTCCCCCTGCCAGGCCGTGCGGGTGGGCGGGAACGCCTACGGCATCCAGTATCACGTGGAAGTCACGGAAGAGACCGTCCCCCTCTGGGTGGAAATCCCCGAATACAAAGCGGCGCTGGAAAAGAGCATCGGTGCCCATGCCCTGCCCGCCTTCAGCCAGGCGGTGAACGACAACATGGCCGGCTTTCAGCAATCGGCCCGGCGGATCTACGACGGATTTAAAGCCCTCTTGTAACGGCAGCGGCCCCTCACCCGGGAACGGGACGGCGCCGCCAAGGAACAGCGCAGCATGACATCGGACAAACACGCCCCCCTGAAAGGCCTTCGTGTCTTCGACCTGACCCGCATTCTGGCCGGCCCCACCTGTACCCAGCTTTTGGGTGACATGGGCGCCGACATCATCAAGATCGAGCGTGCGGGGCAAGGCGACGACACCCGCAAATGGGGCCCGCCCTATCTCAAGGACAAAGAAGGCAAGGACACCCAGCAAAGCGCCTATTATCTCTGCACAAACCGTAACAAGCGCTCCTTTTCCCTGGACATTTCCCAGCCCGAGGGCCAAGCCTTGGCCAAGCGCCTGATCGCCCAGTGCGATATCATGGTCGAGAACTTCAAGGTCGGCGGCCTGGCCAAATACGGCCTTAGCTACGCTGACCTGAAAGATGAGTTCCCCCACCTAATCTACTGCTCCATCACGGGCTTCGGGCAAAACGGCCCCTATGCCTCCCGCGCGGGCTACGACTATCTGGCCCAAGGCATGGGCGGCATCATGAGTCTGACCGGTGAAAAGGAAGGCAGCCCCATGAAGGTGGGCGTGGGCATCGCCGACGTGGTCTGCGGCCTTTACGCCGGCAACGCCATCCTGGCCGCCCTGCACCACCGCAGCCAAACCG
The DNA here is from genome assembly GCA_028280915.1 of Kiloniellaceae bacterium. Lineage (GTDB taxonomy): Bacteria > Pseudomonadota > Alphaproteobacteria > Kiloniellales > Kiloniellaceae > JANQKX01. The sequence continues at coordinate 1,236 of JANQKX010000072.1, read as the reverse complement.
GACAGGGCCAATACATCGACCTGGCCCTCCTGGATACCCAGGTCGCCTGGCTGATCAACGAAGGCCTGAACTATCTGACCTCGGGCAAAGTGCCGCCGCGCCAGGCCGACGAACACCCCAACATCGTGCCCTACCGGGTGGTGCCCGCCGCCGACGGCCACCTGATCCTGGCCGTGGGCAACGACAGTCAGTTCCGCAAGTTCTGCACCTTCGCCGGGGTGCCCGAGCTGGCCGACGATCCCCGATTCGTCACCAACTCCCTGCGCGTGGAAAACCGCGAGGCCCTCTATGCCCTTCTGCCCGAGGTCACCCGGCAAAAAACCCTGCAGGAATGGCTGGACGGCCTGGCCGCGCTGGCCGTGCCGGCCGGTCCCGTCAACAATCTGGAACAGGTCTTCAACGACCCCCAGGTACGCCACCGGGACATGCAGATCGACATGCCCTTCGACGGCTGCGAGAAAGGCAAGGTGGCCCTGATCGGCAATCCCATCAAATTCTCCGAGACCCCCGTCACCTACCGCCAGGCCCCGCCCACGGTGGGCCAGCATACCGACGAGATCCTGGACGAGTTGCTCGGCATGACTGCCGAGGAAGCGGCGCGCCTGCGCGCGGACAAGGTGATCTGACTTTTGCCCCCACTGGCGTCTTGCCAAGGCCAAGGGCTAATGCCATAACCCCGTTTTGATGACGGCGATTCTTAAGAGCACGGACGAACTCGGCTATCCGCATGGCCACCTGCTGGGCATAGAAGGTCTCAGCGCGGCGGAAATCACCTATCTATTGGACCTCTCAGAGGACTATATCGAGCTCAATCGCCTGGCCGACAAAAAGCGCGACCTTTTGAGCGGCCTCACGGTCATCAACCTCTTCTTCGAAAACTCCACCCGCACCCGCACCTCTTTTGAACTGGCGGCCAAGCGCCTGGGCGCGGACGTGATCAACATGTCCGTCACCTGGTCGTCGATCAAAAAGGGCGAGACCCTGATCGACACCGCCATGACCTTGAACGCCATGCATCCCGATGTGCTGGTGGTGCGCCATCCGGATTCGGGCGCGGTCAGCCTGTTGTCGGAGAAGGTCAACGGCGCGGTCATCAACGCGGGCGACGGCAGCCACGAGCATCCCACCCAAGCCCTCTTGGACGCCCTGACCATCCGCCGGCGCCTGGGCCGGCTGCAGGGCCTGCGGGTGGCCATCTGCGGCGACATCACCCACAGCCGGGGGGCCCGCTCCAAT
>JANQKX010000047.1 GCA_028280915.1 Kiloniellaceae bacterium | reverse complement strand
CGACGCAGAACGAGGAGCCGACCGCTTCAGAGGACCCCACGACACCTGAAGAGCCGCAGACCGGCGAGGGGCCCGGCGGGTCCGAGCCCAATAGCCCCGTTGTCGACAACGATTCCGTGGCGCAGGCAAACGTGGTGGGGGACCCGGCGGTCTTTGACATCACCGCGGCCCCTTACAACGCGGCCTGCAACGGCAGCGCCGACGATAGCCCGGCCTTTGAAAAGGCGGTGAACGACGGCGGACGGTTTTTCATTCCGGCCGGCTCCCGCTGCGTATTGAAAAGCACCAGCAACCACCCCTGGAGCAAGAACGTGGTCTTTTTTGGCGAGGATGACGCCAAGGAAAGCACCCACATCGATATCGGCGCCGGTGAGAACTTTGTGCTACAGGACGGCGCCAGCGTCGGACTTTATAACCTGTCCTTCAAGAACGGCGGTGACTTTATCGTTGCCAACGACTCCCTGGACGGCACCGTGCCCGAATTCGTTTGCGAAAACAATCAGTGGGAAAACGTGTCCACCTGGTGCCTGCGCTGGTCCGACAATTCGGAGAATGCCAACGCGAAGATCGGCCGCATGCGGGTGAGCGGTAACACGGTTCACATGGACAATAATGGCGAGGGTCTTTACGCCTTCGGCGGCATGTACGAGGACGTGATGATCCTCAACAACTATCAATCCGGCGGCAAGCGCGGCATCCAGCTCGGCTTCCTGTCGGACTCCGATAGCGCCAGCGAGGTGAATGAACGCCGCTCCTTCCTGATTGCCGGCAACGTCATCCAGGACATCGACGGCAACGGGACCACGGGCGGCTCGGTCGTCTCCTGCATCTACGCCAGCGGCCGCAACATCGATATCACCGAGAACATGTGCTCGAACATCTATGACTCCAATGAGCAGAACACGGCTTGCATCTATACCAAGGCCCAGCACGTGACGGTCAAGAACAACACCCTCAGTGACTGTGGCGCGCGGGAAGGCGCGATCATGATTGCCGGTTACGATGGGGACGAGGACATCGAGGCTTGCAGCCAAGGTCACTGCGCCGGCCAGAGCATCGTGACCAACAACACGGTGCGCAATCGGGACATGGATCTCGACAACTACAGCTGCGTGTGGATCCAGTCACAAAACGCCATCGTGTCCGAAAACCAGTTCGACGGCTGCACCGACGCGGCGGTGGAAGTGGCGCCGGGCGGCACCCATCGCAACATCACCATCACGGGCAATCACGTGCACAACCACGCCGGCGACGCCGCCTTCCTGATCCAGGGTAACAAGGAAAACGTCGTGGTTGCCGAAAACACGGTGTACCAGTTCAATTCGTCGGCTACCAAGCTGATGCTGGGCGTGGATATCTTCGTGGAAGCGGGCGAGACCGCCCGGGCCATTCGGATTTCCGGCAACCGGTTTTACTTCCCCAAGGTGAACGGGACCACCACGGTCGGTGTCAACGTGGAGGCGGTGGGGACCGCCAGCGTGGAAGACCTGGAGATCACCGAGAACTACTTCCAAGCGATGAACACCTGCATCGCCTTGGATACGGGCAGCAACATCAAGGCCATGACCGTGGGCATGAACCAGATGCACCGTTGCTCGGATGAATACAGCATTACCGGCGGCGGCAAGGTTGTTGACGGCTTTGCCTACAACAACCGCGGCTGGGGCGGTTCTTTCTAAAGAAGGCGACCGCATAATCTGAAACATCGGGGCCGGCGGAAAATCCGGCCCCGTTTTTTTGTGGTGCTGATGGGTTCTTACGTCACCTCAACGGAAAGCTCGCCCACCGGCGCCACCACGCCATGGAGCCGCTCGCCCCGCTGCACCGGTCCCACGCCGGCCGGTGTGCCCGAGAAGATCAAGTCTCCCGGCTGCAAGGTGAAGAGGCCGGAGAGGTAGGCAATCATCTCGGGCACCTTCCAGATCAGCTGCGAGAGATCCCCGTCCTGGCGCAGTTCCCCATTCACCGTCAAGCTGACCCGGCCTTTGGCGGGGTGGCCGATGGCGGCGGCCGGCACGATGGCCGAGCAGGGGGCGGAACACTCAAAGGCCTTGCCGATCTCCCAGGGGCGGCCGGCCTTTTTGGCCTGGCCTTGCAAATCCCGCCGGGTCATGTCCAGACCCACGGCATAGCCATAGACGTGGTCGAGGGCCTGATCCGGGGAGATATCCTTACCCCCTTCGTGGAGGGCAACCACCATCTCGATTTCGAAATGCACGTCTTCGGATTTGTCGGGGTAGGGAAAGCTGCCGTCCAGGATCAGGTTGTCCGGGTTTTTCTGGAAGAAAAACGGCTCTTCCCGGTCAGGGTCGTGGCCCATTTCAATGGCGTGGGCGGCATAGTTCCGCCCCACGCAGTAGATGCGGTGCACGGGAAAGCGCAGGCTGAGGCCGCGAACGGGCAGGGAGGGACGGGGCCCCGGCTCAAAAACATAGGACTGACTGTCGGAATGGCTTGTCATGGTGTGGTCGTCTCTCTCGGCCCGCCCGGGCCCTCTCGTTTTGGTGTTTCATCGTTGTGGTGTTTCATCGTTGCGGTGTTTCATGGCCGTCTAGAGCCCGAAAGGCGCATGAATTGGCTTTTCAATGTTGTTAGGATTTTCCCCTCCGATCAACTGAAAGAACATTCATTCTATCGGGCGAGGCCAGGGCGGCAAACCGGTCGGGCAGCCTTCGGCCGGGGTAACACCGTGCCGGTGGACAAGATCATTCAGCCGGGGAGACGCAGACGTTTTAGTGACCCTCCGGGGCAATCGACGTGAGAAGGGCCAGGAGATCAAATTCCGGGTCCCGTTCCAGCGGCCCGCCGGCGCGCCAGGCGATGGAAAGAGCGCATTTCACGGCGGCCCAGGCCAGCAGGCGGCTCCGGTCCACGGCAAAACTCTCGGACCAGCAATCCGCCAAGTGCCGAACCCGTGCCGGGTCGCGCTGCCTGTCTTCGGCACCGATCGGGTTGCGAAAGGCATTGGCCAGCTCAAAGGCTCTGTCGCCCCGCACGCCCTTGGCATCAAAGGCGCAGTATCCCCTTTCGCTCCAACGGATGTTGTCATGGTGCAGATCGCCGTGGAGCGCGGCCGTCTCGGTTGGGGATGACAACAGACGTCGGGCCAAGGCTTGGCAGCGTCCCATGTTGCGTCTGGTGTCCGGCGGGCAAGAAGGGGCGAAGGTGACCGCAAAAAGGTCCGCCAGCCAGTCCGTCAGATCGGGCAACTTCATGGCGGCAGGCATCGATCGGGCGTGTAGAGTCCGTGCCGCCTCGCCGAGATGGGCCGCGGCGTCGTCATCCCGGCCCGTCCGGGTCAGGTCTCCCAAGGAGGGGCCGGGCAGCCATTCCAACAGGGCGGCCCGGGCGGTTCTGCCATAGAGCTTGGCGGCGCCATGGCCGTCCCACGCGGCCAAGAGATCAAACCCGGCGGCCTCGTTTTTCATGTCCTCTCCGTGGTAGACCTTCAGCGCCGCCTCGCCCCGGGGTGAACGAACCTTCCAGATCGTCGCCAAGGCGGTTTCGACCACAAACGCCGGTTCGCGGGCCTGAAAGCTGTCTAGAATCTCGGGCGCCGGGCAGGTGGCACCCATCTACGCCGAGATCACCGGCATGCCCAGGGTTGGGCCGTTGCTTGGCGGGTCGGACGCCGGCACCTCGCCGGTCAGGTGCCGGCGGATGGCGATGATCGCGCGCAGGGAATCGATGGTGAAATGGGGGACCAGGTAGTCGGGCCAGCTGGAGAGTTTCACCGCCACCAGCTTGCTGGCCGGGTCGATGTAAATCATCTGGCCGAAGACACCGCGGGCCATGTAGTCGCCGCGGTTCACGTCATGCACCCACCACTGGTTCGAATAAGCGCCGTGGGGGCTGACGCCCGTATAGGGCTCGCCGAAGAGCTCGCTCTCGCCCGTGCCGCAGGCCGCCACCCAATCGGCGGGCACCACTTGCTCGTCACCGACCCGGCCGCCGTCGGCCATCATCTGGCCGAAGCGGGCGTAGTCCCTGAGCGTGGCGTTGAACCCGCCCTCGGCCAGGGCGGTGCCGGCGAAATCCACGGTGAAATAGGCGTCCCGCTCGGGGCCGATTTTCTGCCAGATCTCCTCGCTGAGCAGCTCGGCCAAGGGTTTGTGGGTGGTGCGTTCCAAGAGCCAGGCGACCACGTCGGTTTCGATGGAGCGGTACTCAAAAACCTCGCCGTGCGCGCGCACCTTGGGCAGGCTGAGAATGATGTCGTAGAGGGTCTCGCGCTTGTGCTTGCGGGTCGCCGGCCGCCAGCCGGAGGAGACGTCCACCCGGGTGATATCGGAGTTGGGGGCGCCGTAGTCCTCGTCGAAGCGCACGCCGCTGGTCATATTGAGCACGTGGCGTCCCGTGGCGTCGGCATAGCCGCAAGCGCCCAATTCTGGGATGTAGTCGACCACCGGCCGGTCCGGGTCCCAGAGGCCCTTGTCGATGATGATACCGGCCAGGGCGCCGGTCAGGGATTTTGACACGGATTGGGAGAGGTGCTGGCTGTGGGGCTGCATGCCGTTGGCATAGTGCTCGCAAACCACTTGACCGTTCCACAGCACGATAAAGCCGTCCGTAAAGCTGGCCTCCAGCATCTGCGCGACCGTCGTGACCTCCCCGTCCAAGGCGTGAAAGGCAACCTCCGACAGGTCGACCAATTGCTCCGGCAGGGGCCGGACCGGGCCGTCGCCCCGATAGACCTCCACCGTGGGCATCATGCGTCGCACGTTTTGAAAGGCCCAGCGGTTGAAGGGGGGCATGTCCCAGTCCTTGAGGCTCGGCCGGCGCGCCGGCGGTGGCGGAAATCCCAGCATGATCCCGGACTCTTGCGCGGTCTGCGGCTTTTCGACGGGCTCTTTTTTGGACATTTTCCAACCTCGTTGTTTTTTTCAGCCGGGTTTGGATGCAAAGGCTCTGGATAAAACCAACCTTCACATACCGACAGGGCGTGAGCGCCTTTCTCTAATCCTGGCACGGAGGTACCAAGATGTCGTGGCGGAACAATGGCCGAAAGTGCCGTGACCGATCAAGACCGGGCATCGCTTAAGCCTGGTGGTGCCCGCCAACGGTCTATAGCCGAAACCTGCTGGCGGCCGCCTGCGGCGCATTTCCCGCGCAGGCGCGCGCGGGGCAGGGGGCTAAGTCGTGCCGCCCAGGACCAATTCTACGTCGAGCATGACCGAGGGCGCGGAAAAGGCGCCCTGTTCCAGGTGGCGGATGACTTCCGCGCCGCCCCGCTGGCCGATCTGGTAGCCGCTCGACCGGATGGTGGTGAGCCGGGGCTGGGAAAAATGCCAGAAGTCAAAGGCGTTGTAGCCGGTGATCTTGATGTCGCCCGGCACCCGGAGGCCCTTGGTGCGGCACAGCTGCAAGGCGGCGATGCCGACCTGGTCGTTCAGGGCCATGATACCGTCGGGCTGACCGTGACGGGCCAAGGCGGCCTCGAGCGCCGTTTGAGTTTGCGTAAAGGCGCCGTCACCGCAGCCCAGGGAGAGCAGGGGCGCGCCGTCGCCGGTTTCATCCAGGGCCTGGCGGATGCCCTTTTCCCGTTCTTCGATGGCGGGCCACAGGTTGTGAGTTTGCTTGACCACCCAGAGTTTGCGGGCGCCCCGCTCCAGCAGATGCCGGGCCAAAAGATATCCGCCCTTTTTTTCGTCCTGCAAAACCGCGCAATCGCTTTGAGCCAGGCCCGCCGGCTGTTCCAGGAAGACGACGAGAGGCTGTCCGACGGCGCGGGCCTGACGCAGAATATCTTGGCGCCGGGCGGCGTCGCCCGACAACATGAGACAAAGAGCGTCGGTGCGCACATGCTTGATCAGGCTGGAGGCGGCAAAGCGCTCCGGCGCCATGCCCTCCAGCTGCAGGGTGTAACCCTGGTCGTTCAGGCTGTTGCTCAGGCCCGAGATCACCTGGGTGGTAAAGCCGTCGGAGAGGTAGTGGGGTGAGTGGTCCAAGACGATCATGCCCACGGATCTGTGGCGCGCGGTGCGCAGGCCCCTGGCGGCGGAATCCGGTCGGTAGCCCAACTCGCCCACGGCGCGGGACACCTTGTCCCTGGTTTCCTGCCCCATGTACTGGAATTTGCCGTTGACGAAGTTGGAGACGGTCATGGGCGACACGCCGGCCGCCTCGGCGACGGCCTTTAGGGTGACTTGCCCCTTGGCTGGGCGCGGCTCGGAATCTTGACGATCCGGCCCCTTGTTCGGGGGAAAGAGCTGACGTTTACCCATGGCGCCTAAGCGAGGATGCCGTGGAGCTTTTCCTGTATGCGCTCCCGGATGGCGGGTGCGCCGGTCTCCAGCCAAATGCTCACGTCCGAGCGCTCGAAGAGGCGGGGAATCCACATTTCGGTCTGATAGCGGTCAAAGGTGTGGCTGTCGGTCAAAAAGGAATTGTCCGCCGCGGCGCGCTTGATCACGTCCACCGCCAGGCTGGCGTCGTCCACCTTGATGCCGTTGCCCAGTTTGCTCACCATGCCGGCCAGTTCGTCGCAGAGCACCAGCATTTCCAAGGAGCCGGTTCGTCCGCCGGACAGGAATCCCAGATTGTGGATAAAGGCGGTCCCGGCCAGCGCGGCCATGCTCATGTTGGAGCCCACCTCGGCGGCGGCTTGCAGGTCCACCGTATGGGAATCCGAGCAGCCGGCGCCGGTCCAGCTGGGCAGGCCGATGTATTTGAAATAGTCGGCCGCGCCCAGGCCGGCGAGGGCGTATTCGGGTGAACCGTACGCCAGGTCGGCGCGGCGCATATCCATGGGCAAGATTGCCGAGCCCGAGAGGATCGGCGCGCCGGGGGCGTGGATTTGATGGATCACCACGCCGGCCAGGGCTTCCGCCGAGGACTGGGCGATGGAGCCGGCCAAGGTGATGGGGCCGGCCATGCCCGGAAAGATCGCCGGGTAGCAGACCATGGGCAGGTTGCGCCGCGCCGCCATCTCCAGGCGTCGGCAGGTTTCGCTGCCCAGCTTCAGGGGCGAGACCGGTCCAGTGAGATCCAGGCCGATGGGGCGGTCCGCCAGGTTGTTCCAGCCGCCCGCCAGATCGGCCAGATAGGCCCAAATGTCGGCCACCTTGACCTCGT
>JANQKX010000727.1 GCA_028280915.1 Kiloniellaceae bacterium | reverse complement strand
CAGCCAGGGCCCGATTAGTTGGCTGTGGAGTCGGTCCAAAATGGGAAATTCCTGCGCAAGTCCCTTGCGGTGGGGCGTGAGATGACCGATATAGTGTCGTTGGAAGGTTGGCCGCGGACGGGCCGCCCGCCAACCCGGTCAGGTCCGGAAGGAAGCAGCCGTAACGAGTTTGGTCCCGGGTCGCCGGTCCAGCCTTCCACCTTCATTGAAAATTTGACGCGCTGTGCCATGGGAAAGTTTGACGTGCCGCGCCCTGGGGGTCACAATCATCGCGACTTGGTTCAGGTCCTCTGTTTCCGTTGATTTTTTGGCCCGGTTTAGATTTTCGATCCCATGAGTGACACCGCGGGTGAAGGCAGCGAGGCGACGGTTTACCGGGTTTTGGCCCGTAAGTACCGCCCGGCTTCCTTTGCCGATTTGATTGGCCAAGAGGCCCTGGTTCGCACGCTCACCAACGCTATTCAGAGCGAGCGCCTGGCTCATGCGTTTGTCCTGACGGGCGTGCGCGGGACCGGTAAAACCACCTCTGCCCGAATCATCGCCCGGGCCCTGAATTGTATCGGCCCGGACGGAACCGGCGGGCCGACCGCCGAGCCCTGCGGCCAATGCAAGAACTGTCTGGCCATTTCCCAAGATCGTCATGTGGACGTGATCGAGATGGACGCGGCTAGCCGCACCGGCGTGAGCGATATCCGCGAGCTGATCGATGGGGTGCGCTACCGCCCGGTGGAGGCCCGCTACAAGGTCTACATCATCGATGAAGTGCACATGCTCTCCAACAATGCTTTCAACGCCCTTTTGAAGACCCTGGAAGAGCCGCCGGAGCACGTTATTTTCATTTTTGCCACCACGGAGATCCGCAAGGTGCCGGTGACCGTGCTGTCCCGCTGCCAGCGCTTCGACCTGCGACGGGTGGACCAGGCGGTCTTGGCGGCTCATTTCGCCCGCATTTTGGAACAGGAATCGCTCAAAGCCGTGCCCGAAGCCTTGGCCATGATCGCCCGAGCCGCGGACGGTTCGGTCCGCGACGGCCTATCCCTCTTGGATCAGGCTATTGCCCTCAGCCATGGGGAAGAGATTTCGGCGGATCAAGTGGCCGGCATGCTGGGCCTGGCCGATCGCACGCGCATATTCGACCTCTTCGATGCGGTCATGCGCGGTGCCGTGCCGGAGGCCTTGGCCCTCTTGGAAGACCTTTACAACGCCGGTGCCGATCCCATCGTCCTGCTGCAGGACCTTTTGGCTGTCTGCCACTTCCTGACCCGGGCCAAGGTGAGCGAGGCGGCGCTTGAAGGGCAACCGGAAACCGAGCGGGTGCGGGGCGCCGAGATGGCCGCCGGGCTCGCCATGCCCGTTTTGACGCGCAGCTGGCAGATTCTCCTGAAGGGTCTGGGGGAAGCGCAGACGGCGCCGGTGCCTTTGCAGGCGGTCGAGATGGTATTGATCCGCCTGGCCTATAGCAGCCAGTTGCCCAGCCCGGCCGACCTGGTGCGCAGCCTACAAGGGGACGGGCCGTCCGTCGGTAGCGGTCCCCGTGCCGCCAGCGGTCAAAACGGCGGCGGTCAGAACAGCGTGGGTCAAGGCCGTGTCCAGGCCGTGGATCACCAAACTCTCGGTGAGGCAGCGAGCGTAACAGGTCCGCAGTTGGCCGTTGCCGCCCCGCCGGACCCGGCGCCGGAAGCCCCGCCTTCCGTGCCGCCGCCAAGTCCCGTTGGCATTGAGCTGGAGAGCCTGGAGGCCGTGGTTGCCTTGGCGCGGCTGCGACGGGAAGCGGCCTTGGCCAATCATCTCACCAAGGACATCCACCTGGTCCATTTTGAGCGCGGACGCATTGAGTTCCGCCCGGGTGAGCAGGCACCGGCGCAGTTGGCCGGTCAGTTGAGCAGTTTTTTGAAGAACGAAACCGGCCAGCGCTGGATGGTCACCTTGTCCCAAGAAGCCGGCGCGGCAAGCCTGGATCAGCAGGCCAAGTCCCTTGAGGCGCAGAAGCGGGAACAGGCGATGGCCCACCCCCTGGTGCAGGCTGCTTTGACCACCTTTCCAGGTGCCCGTTTGATTGATCGCCGCGACAAACAAGCCGGCGTCGTCCCTGACAATTCCACTGAACAGACAGGCTCCGTGTCCCAAGACACCGAGCCGGAGACCACAAAGGACCCGACATGAAAAACATTGCCCAGATGATGAAACAGGCCCAGGAAATGCAAAGCAAGATGGCCGAAATGCAGGAATCCCTGAAGGCCATGGAGGTGCAGGGCTCGGCCGGCGGCGGCATGGTCACGGTGACCCTGACCGGGAAGGGCAACATGGTGGCGCTGAAAATCGATCCGGCCTTGGTGGACCCTTCCGATGTGGAGGTCTTGGAAGATCTCATCGTCGCGGCGACCAATGACGCAAAGACCAAGGCGGAAGCTAAGGTGCAGGAGAAAATGCAGGAGCTGACCGGCGGTCTGCAACTACCTGCTGGCATGCAATTGCCCTTTTAGAGACTTAAGAATTTGATGGCGCTGCGGGTTGCTGGACAGGTGATCGGCCAGACCCTACCCTTCGGATACGGTGCGCTTGCCCTGAGGCCCCATGCCCCTTGATGACATTGAGCGATTGATCCAGCTGCTGAGCCGTTTGCCCGGACTGGGGCCACGCTCGGCCCGGCGGGCCGCGCTCCACCTGATGGAGCGTCGGGAATCCCTCATGCAGCCCCTGGCCGGCGCCCTCTCCAAGGCTGCCGCGGCCATTCGCGATTGTTCTCTTTGTGGCAACCTGGACACCAAGGACCCTTGCGGGATCTGCCAAGATGAAAAACGGGACAGCGGGCTCATTTGCGTGGTGGAGGAAGTGGGGGACCTTTGGGCCTTGGAACGTTCGGGCGCCTTCAACGGGCGCTATCACGTCCTGGGCGGTACTCTGTCCGCCATCGACGGGCGCGGGCCCGAGCAGTTGCGTATTGATGCCTTGGTCGGGCGGGTCAACGCCGCGCCCCTAAATACGGCACCCGTTCGAGAGGTGATCTTGGCCCTGTCGGCCACGGTTGACGGACAGACCACCGCGCACTACTTGAAAGACCGGCTTGCCCATTGCGACGTGGAAGTCTCCCACTTGGCCCATGGTGTGCCCGTGGGCGGCGAGTTGGACTATCTTGACGACGGCACGTTAAGCGCGGCGCTGAAAGCGCGCCGGCCCTATTGAAGGGATGTGGGACCGCGTGAATTGAGGGGAAGTGAGCTTGGGGGCTTGATGCGGCCAACGGTTCCGGAGACGGACCGGGGCCATGGATTAACCGGGAATAGCGAGGCCTTTCATGATCCGGACCTTCTCCGCCCTGGTGGCACCCCTTGCCATCGGTGTTTTTGTGGTTTCTTCAGCCTTGGCGCAAGACGCGGCCGTGCGAACGACCGAGCGCAAGGACCTTTCCGTCACCCTCTATCAGCAGGACCTGGGCTTGGTCAGTGAAACCCGGCCGGTGGACTTGGCCGCCGGGGTCAACCAGTTGACCTTGGAAAACGTCAGTGACCAGATCCAGCCGGAAACCGTGCTGCTGCGGGGTGCCGGTACCCAGGTCACGGATCAGGTTTATGCCTATGGCCTCTTGAGCCAACAGGCGCTTTTGCAGACCCATTTGGGCGGAGAGGTCTGGTGGCGGCAAATCAATCCCCAGACCGGCGAGAAACAACTCACCGAGGCCACCCTGTTGGCGGCCGGCGCGCCGGTGCTGATCGAAGTGGACGGGCGCATCGAATCCGTTGACGCCGCTGACGTGGTTTTTCCCGGCCTGGGCGATCAGCTGCTGTCCCAGCCGGCCCTCTTGGCCCGGGTGAGCGCGGATCAAGCGGGGGCGCATGATCTTTCCTTGCAGTATTTGAGCAGCGGCTTGGGCTGGCGGGCCGACTACGTGGCGGAGTTGAGCGAGGCGGGGAACAAAATGAACCTGACCGCCTTGGTCAGCCTGCGCAACGACACCCGGGTCGATTTTAATGATGCCGCCATCCGCCTGGTGGCCGGCAATGTGAGCCAGGTTCAGCCGGCTCCCTTGCCACAGGCGGCGGCGCCGGTCATGCGGGCCGAGATGATGGCCGCCGACGTGGGCGGGCAATCGGTTTCCGACCGCTACCTCTATACCCTGCCGGGGCGCTATGATCTGGCCAGCCGGGAGACGAAACAGGTCCCCCTCTTTGTCGGCGGTGACGTGGCGGTCGAGCGGATTTACCGTTTCGACGGCCTGGTTAACCTGCCCCAGCGCTATCAAGAAAGCCAAGCGCGCCAGGCGTCCCTGGTGCTGTCCATCGACAACAGCGAAGCGGCCGGTCTGGGGCGCCCCTTGCCGGCGGGCAATTTCCGGGTCTACGAGGCCTTGCCAGAGGCAGCGGGTCAGCTTTTTGCCGGGGCCAGTCCCATCGGTCACACGCCGGAGGGCGAGACCTTTGAGGTGGTTCTGGGCCAGGCTTTCGATGTGACCGCCGAGGCCAAGCGCACTCACTTTGAGCGTTTGTCCAACGAGACCGGCGCCTACGAGGCGGCCGAGGAAGTGGTGCTGAAAAACGCCAAGCCGGAGCCGGTTACCGTTGAGGTGGTGGGCTACCTGCCTCAGGGCTGGAAAATGCTGAGCGAAAGCGCGCCCCATGAAAAGCGCAGTGCCAGCAAGCTGGTGTGGCAACTTGAAGTTCCCGCCGGCGGCGAGACCAAGCTGGACTACCGCTTCCGTGTCCGGCCCTAAAACCGCCGCGGGCGGCAAGGTAAACTCACCGGGCGGCTAAAAGTTGGTGTAACGCGCTGAAATATATTTATAAAATCGATATTAACTTAAAATCAGTTAAATTTTGAGTTTGCCGGTGATCTTGCTGGGAGATTCACGCCGCCGAGCCCGTTTAAGTTTATCAGAATAGTTTCATAAGACCGTCACCGAGCCTCTTTAGGAGACTGGGTTCGAGGGGGTTTTCCATGCTGGTTCCCCGTCTCGTCCCAAGATCCCCATTTCAGGAGAAGAGGTTATGAAAAAACTCGGGATTGTATCCTTCGCAACGGCGGTCTTTTTCGCCGCGGCCGGTCCGGCTGCTGCCGGCTATGCCGGTTGCCATGGACCGTTGGACATCTTGCTGACCAACGATGACGGCTTCGATGCCCCGGGCATCACCGCCGTGCGCGAGGCCCTGCTCGACGCCGGCCACGAGGTCACCTTGGTGGCGCCTCTGACCGAACAAAGCGGCCGCGGCGGGGCCATTACCACGGACGTGGGCGGGACCATTGCCATCAAGGAAGAGGAGCCGGGGGTTTGGAGCGTGGCCGGTACGCCGGCGGATTCGGTCAACATCGCGCTGGAATTGATCCTGGCCGACAATCGGCCGGACCTGGTGGTCTCCGGCGCCAACTTCGGCGCCAACACCGGCCGGGCCATCGCCGCCAGTTCTGGCACCGTGGCAGCCGCTTTCATCGCCAGCAGCAATCGTATCCCGGCGATCGACATCAGCGTCGATATCGACCTGACCGAGTTTGCCGAGGGCTTTCCCACAACGATCGCGGTCTTCCCGGATGCGGGCAATTTCGTCGCCGACGTGATCGAGCGGCTGCAGCGCAGATGTTTCTGGGGATCTCTGCTGCCTACCTTTTGGCAGCTTCACATTAATTACCCGGCTCTCCTGCCCGAGGAGATCGCCGGCGTGGCGGTCCGCCGCTTGGGTGAAAAGTCCGGATTCGATCTGACTTTCGCGGATCCGGATGGCGCCGTGGCGGCCGGCGGCGGCGACGTGGTCATCGGCTTCGGCGTAACCGACACGGAGGAACTGGATGGCGATGCCTTGGCGCTGCGGCAAGGGTACATCAGCATGGTTCTCATGGACGGGGAAATGACCGCGCCCCGGTATAAGCAAAGACGATTCTTCCGCCGGTCCTTGAAAAATCTCCTGCCCTAAACGGGAGTAATGTCTGGCCGGCGGCGGCAGGTACCGCCGGCCTTAAGCCTGCCCCGCGTCCCGCAACAGGTCGGCAAGATCTTGTTTGAGCTTGGGAAAATCAACCGGCTTGGCCAGGAACTGATAGGCGCCCATCTCCTGCGCCTTGGATTTGGTGGCCGCGTCCCCATAAGCGGTGATCATGAAGACGCAGATTTCCGGCCAGGTTTTGCGAATTTCGCCCAGGAGGTCGATACCGGACATGCCGGGCATGTTGATGTCCGACAACACCAGGACGACCTTGGGCGGCAGATCCTGTTTCAGCATCTCCAGGGCCTGCTCGCCGGAAAGGGCGAAGTCGAAGGTATAGACGCCCTTGCGGATCTCCCGGCGAAAGTACTGGCGGAACAGTTCCTGCGCGTCGGGCTCGTCGTCGACCATCAAGATGCGGATACTCACCGGATCACCTCCCGGGGCCATGTGCCTCATGTGGGTGACAGAATAAAAGCAAGGGCCCCGGTTGAACAGGGGGTTGGCGGCCTTGATTGAATGGAGAGCGCGCGCGGAATGGCCTAGCCGCCCACCAGACGGGGTTTCGGTGCGGGCAGGGGATCGCAGTCGCCGCCGTCCTCCTCCAGCTCCAACTCGGTGATGCGCTCGCCCCGGCTGGCGATTTTGTTGGAAGATGTCCGGATATCTTGAATATCCCGCTGGGCCAGGTCGAAGTGGCCTTCCAGCTTGCCGACCCGCTTGTCCAGACGGGTGACGTCATCCAGCATCTTATGCACCTCGGCCTGGATCACGCCGGCCTGTTCGCGCATGCGCACGTCCTTCAGCACGGCGCGCACCGTATTCAAGGTGGCCATCAAGGTGGTGGGGGAGACGATCCAGACCCGGGCCTTGTAGGAGACGTCGACGACGTCTAGGAAATTGGCGTGCAGTTCCGCATAAATGGCCTCCGCCGGCAGGAACATGAGGGCCGATTCGGCGGTTTC
>JANQKX010000694.1 GCA_028280915.1 Kiloniellaceae bacterium | reverse complement strand
ACGATGCCCACGTTGCCGGCCTTGTAGATGTGGCCCGGCATGATGCCCATCATGGCCTTGCCGGGGCTGATCACACCGGCGCAGTTCGGCCCCACCAAGCGCATGCGCTGGTGCTTTTTGTAGCGGCGCATGTAACGTTTGACGCGGATCATGTCCTGGGCCGGGATACCGTCGGTGATGGACACACAGACCCGGATGCCCGCGTCGGCCGCTTCCATGATGGAATCCGCGGCAAAGGGCGGCGGCACGAAGACCACGCTGGCCCGGGCGCCGGTTTCCTTGACGGCGGCCTTCATGGAGTGAAATACCGGCTTGCCCAAGTGGGTCGTCCCGCCCTTGCCGGGAGTGACGCCGCCGACCACGTTAGTGCCGTAGTCCATCATCTCCTGGGCGTGGAAGCTGCCGATGGTGCCGGTAAAGCCCTGCACCAGGACCGGCGTGGTTTGGTCGAGAAGAATGCTCATTTGTCCTATTCCTTCCCTTGCGACTCGCTGTGGCTTTTCCAGGCGGAAACGGCCATCTCGGCCGCGTCGGCCAAATTCTCCGCAGTGATGATGGGCAGGCCGCTTTCCTTCAAGAGACGCCGCCCCTCTTCCACGTTGGTGCCCGACAGGCGGACCACCAAGGGCACGTCGATCTTGGTCTTTTGCACCGCCTTGATCACGCCCTCGGCCACCCAGTCGCAGCGGTTGATCCCGGCAAAAATGTTGACCAGGATCGCCTGTACCTTGTCGTCGGAGAGCACGAGATTGAAGGCCTTGGTCACCCGCTCCGGCGTGGCGCCGCCGCCGATGTCCAGGAAGTTGGCGGGCTCGCCCCCGGCGTGCTTGATCATGTCCATGGTGGCCATGGCCAAACCGGCACCGTTGATGATACAGCCGATGTTGCCGTCCAGCCCCACGTAGCTCAGGCCCCGGTCCGCCGCGTTGGTCTCCCGCGGATCTTCCTGGGACTTGTCGCGCAGTTCGGAAATATTGGGCCGCCGGAACAATGCGTTGTCGTCAAAGGACATCTTGGCGTCCAAGGCGACCAGGTCCCCCTCCTCGGTAATGACCAGGGGATTGATCTCGACCATGGTCGCGTCCAGGTCGCGGAACGCCCGGTAGCAGCCCAGAATGGTGGAGACCATCTTGCTGACGATGGCCGGCTCCAACCCCAGGGCAAAGGCGATCTCGCGGGCTTGGAAGGCCTGCATGCCCACCGCCGGCTCGACGGATTCCCGCACGATGCTCCCGGGCTCGCTCTGGGCGATGTCCTCGATCTCCATGCCGCCGGCCGACGACGCCACCACCATGACCCGCTCGGAGCCGCGGTCCAGGACAAAGCCCAGATAAAGCTCCTTGGCGATCTTGGTCGCTTCTTCGATATAAAGGCGGTAGACGCCCTTTCCTTGCGGACCGGTCTGGTGGGTCACCAGGGTCTTGCCGAGCAGCTGGTCCGCGGCCTCCCAAACTTGGTGGCCGTCGGTGCAGAATTTGATGCCCCCGGCCTTGCCCCGGGCGCCCGAGTGGATCTGGGATTTCACGACCCAGGCATCGCCGCCGATTTCCCTGGCCCGATAGCTGGCCTGTTCAGGGCTATAGGCCAAGCCGCCGCGCGGGATTGGAACCCCAAAGTCAGCCAAGAGCTCCTTGGCTTGATATTCATGTATGTCCATGCGTCACCTCCAAAAAACGTCCAAACCCGTCGGCAAAAGACCGCCGGATCTCGCCCCCTTGGCCACCCCATCCGGCCTTGAGGGCATCTTCACCAACGCCTCTTTTTGTTAGCGGCCAAACGGCCTTGGTTTATGCGGCTGCGACCCTTTAAGCGGCTAAGGCCGCTTGCCCTTTCGGGGTCCGCATCTTGGGAAAAGGCGGTCCGTCAAGGCAGCCGGAATGTGCCTGCAAAGGGAAACGCGCACTAACTCGAATACGCCGGAAAAAGCTTTTTCAACTTCGCTTTTAGACTAATCAAGGCCCGTCGGGTTGAATGCGGTGCGGGCGGGCGTCCTCACCCAAAAGAACCTAGACCGCGGCGGTCTGCTGGGCATACTGCAGTTGGTCTTCCACCTCCTGCAGTTCCGCGCCGACAAAGTCCCGCAAGGAAATGATGCCCAGGACTTCCCCGCTTTCGACCACGGGCAAATGGCGAAAGCCGTTGTCGCGCATGATCAAGAGCGCCTCTACCGCCCGGGTGCCGGGAGTTACCGTCTTGGGTGGGGCCGTCATCACCCCCGATAAGGGGGTCATGGCCGGGTCCCGGGCTTCGGCGATCACCCGGAAAAGGGCGTCCCGTTCGGTGAAAATACCCCGCAAGCGGCCTTCCTCGACAACCATGATGGCACCGATCTTGTGCTCTGCCATGAGGTAGGCGGCCTCCAGAACGGTGGCGTTGCCGGGAAGGTGAATAGCCTGACGGGCAATGAGGTCTTCAGCAGTGCGCCGAACCATATCTCGACCCTCCCTCGAATGCAGCGTTAACCGATTATATGATAAAAGCGGGCCCAGGTGAATACGGACCCGCTGGAATAACTATTCCGCAGGCTTTCGGTTCCAAAGGGGTAGGTTAGATTCCGGCGGTCAGGCCACCATCGACCGTGATCACCGAACCGGTCATGTAGCGGGAGCAGTCCGAGACGAGCAGCAGCAAGGGCCCGTCCAGGTCTTGAAATTCACCGAAGCGTTGTTGCGGCACCCGTTTGAGCAGCTTTGCCCCGATCTCGCTGTGCAGGAAATCCCGGTTCAAATCCGTTTCGAAATAGCCCGGCGCGATGGCGTTCACCCGAATGTCGTGGGACGCCCATTCCATCGCCATGGCTTTGGTCAGGTTGATCACCGCCGCCTTGGACGCGCAGTAACTGCCCACCCCCTTCGTCGCGGTCAGGCCCAGGATTGAGGAGATGTTCACGATGGAGCCGCCGTGGCCCATGTTGATCATCTGCTTGGCCACTTCCCTGGCCACGCGCCAGACCCCATTCAAATTGGTGTCCATCACCTGCTGCCACTCCGCCTCGGTATCGTCCAGCAGAGACCGCTCCACGGCGATGCCCGCGTTGTTGATCAGGGCGGAGATCGGCCCCAATTCCGTGCAAGCCCTTTCCACGCAGGCGCAAACGGAGTCCGGTGCGGTCACGTCCAATTCTAGGGGCACGGCCCGGCCGTCAAAGGCCTCGATCTCCCGCGCCAATTCCGTCAAGGCCTCCTGGCGTCGGGCCGCCAAGGCCACCTTGGCACCCGCCCGGGCGAGAGTGAGCGCATAGTGACGCCCCAATCCCCGGGATGCCCCGGTCACGAGAACGGTTTTACCGCTGAGATCGGCAAAATTTTGTACTGTGGTCATGGCCTATCCTCCCGGCTCCGTTTCCATCTGGAAACCTACAGGGATCGGGCCCGTTCCCGAAGCAGAAACTTTTGAACTTTCCCGGTGGATGTCTTTGGCAAGGCGTCAAAAATCACGGTTTTCGGAATCGCGAAGCCGGCCAAATGGCGGCGGCAAAACACCTTGATGTCCTCGGCCGTCACGGCGCTGCCGGGCTGGGCGGTGATGAAGGCACAAGGATGCTCGCCCCATGTTTCGTCCGGTCGGGCCACCACGGCGGCCTCCAAGACCTCCGGATGGCGGTAGAGCACGTCTTCCACTTCCAGGCTGGAGATGTTTTCGCCGCCGGAGATGATGATGTCCTTGGCCCGGTCCTTCACGTCCAAATAGCCGTCGGGATGCCAGACGGCCAGATCGCCGCTGCGCAGCCAGCCGCCGGCCAGGGCCTGGGCCGTGGCGTCC
>JANQKX010000681.1 GCA_028280915.1 Kiloniellaceae bacterium | reverse complement strand
TTGGTCAAGGATTTAAGCGCGTCCAGCCCGTCACCGACGGCTTCCACGTCATGACCCGCCCGCCGCAGCGCGCGCGCCAGGAATTCGCGCATGGAACTGTCGTCTTCTGCCAAGATGATCTGAGCCATGGGTCCTACTTTTTCCGCCTCAAAGGTTTCCCCCAACGCCCCTTCCCGAAGCCGACTTTCTATTCATTGCACCTTACCGTGCCTTGGGGTCAGGATTAAGATGAAATCCAAGTCAAATTCAACAATATTTTGCGGCTGCGAGCCACCATAAACTATGCTTAAGGTTCTAAATAGAGCTTAACGTCTCTTTGATTAGTGAAAAATGTTAATTTTCTGTTGCCGGGGCCGTGGCCATTTGAGCACCGTCTATCTTGGCGGCCCTGGTGATATCAGGATCACCAGGGCGCCCCCCTATCACCGGCCGGCGTCACCGATGGCGTCATAATCCCTATGATGTCATAAATCATGACTTCGGCAGTGCAATACCCTAAGATTTTCTAAGAGACATGGATGCAAGAACCACAGATTTGGACGCGGCGCCGTCCCACGAGGTGATCGAGCCGGTACAACAGACGGTGCCGCTGGTGTTTGCCTCGCCCCATAGCGGGAGCCGTTACCCGGCCCAGTTCATCGCCGCGTCCCGGCTCGACCCCTTGAGCCTGCGCAGCAGCGAGGATTCCTTTGTCGACGAGATTTTCGCCGCGGCGCCTCAGGAAGGGGCGCCCTTGCTGCGGGCCTTGTTTCCCCGCGCTTTCGTGGACCCCAACCGGGAGCCCTTCGAGCTGGACCCCAGCATGTTCCGCGAAGGCCTGCCCCCTTACGCCAATACCAAGTCCCCCCGGGTGGCCGCGGGCCTGGGCACCATCGCCCGGGTGGTGGCCAACGGGGCGGAGATTTACCGGGAAAAACTGCTGCTGGACGAGGCCCTGGACCGTATTCACCGCTTCTATTGGCCCTATCACGATGCCTTGCGGGACCTGGTGGAGCGCACCAAGGCCAAGTTCGGGTTCTGCATCCTGGTGGACTGCCATTCCATGCCGTCGGCGGAAAGCAGCCACATCATGGGGCCGGGCAAACAGGTGGCGCCCATCGTGCTGGGGGACTGCTACGGCAGTTCCTGCGCCGGTGCCATCACCAAGACCGCCGAACACTGCCTGGACCGCCTGGGTTACGGGGTCGCCCGCAACGTGCCCTACGCGGGCGGTTTTGTCACCCGCCACTATGGGCGTCCCCGCGAAGGCTGCCATGTCTTGCAAATCGAGATTAATCGCCGCCTTTACATGGATGAAAGCCGCATGGAGCGCAAAGCCCATCTGGCCGGCCTGAGCGACGACATGCGCCATCTGATCCGGACCCTGGGCCGCTTGACGGCCCACGACGTGGCGGAGGCCGATCGCCGTGGCCGAAGCAAGCCCTAGCCGGCGCTACCTTGTTCGATTGGCCCAGGCCGAGGACATGGCGGCGATCGCCCATATCTATGGCCATCACGTGATCAACGGCCTGGGCTCCTTTGAGGAAACCGCCCCGGACGCCGCGGAAATGAGCGCCCGCTGGCAGACCTTGCGGGCGGCGGGCTACCCGTACTTGGTGGCCGCCGACAGCGCGACCGGGCAACTGGCCGGTTACGCCTACGGCTCGGCCTTCCGGCCCCGGCCGGCCTACCGCCATTGCCTGGAGGATTCCGTCTACGTGGCCCCCGCCCATCAGGGCAAGGGGCTGGGCACCTCCCTGCTCAGGGCGCTGATCCACGCGGCGGAGGCGGGGGGCTACCGCCAGATGGTGGCCATGATCGGCGACCGGGACAACCATGCCTCCATCGGCCTGCACGCCGCCCAGGGCTTCGCCCACGGGGGGCTGATGAAAGCCGTGGGTTACAAGCACGGCCGTTGGGTCGACGTGGTCATCATGCAGCGGGTCCTCGGCCCCGGCGCGACCGAAGCGCCCTGAGGGCGCCGCCCTTCCCGGAAAACCTCAAGGCTTCGGCCTCCGAGGGACTTGGCACGTCCCTTGCTTATTCCTTTCCGGAAAGCTGATCGTCGACCGGGAGTGGGATAAACTCATGAAAAGCAATGTATTTCGCCGTTGGGCCTTGTTTTGGGCGGTGCTTTTGGGCCTGTCGAGCCTGTGGGCGGAGCGCCTTTTGGCCAATC
This sequence comes from Kiloniellaceae bacterium, assembly GCA_028280915.1. GTDB lineage: Bacteria > Pseudomonadota > Alphaproteobacteria > Kiloniellales > Kiloniellaceae > JANQKX01. The sequence goes on along the minus strand of JANQKX010000681.1, from coordinate 1,435 downwards.
AATCGTCTCTGGACCGGAATTGGACCCTGTGCGCCGACCATGCGGGCTTGGTGGAGGTGGTCAACAAGATGCCCCGCCACCTGCTCTTGGCCATCGCCCAGGTGGAATCCGGCCGCTGGCACGGGCCGAGCCGGGAAAATCTTGCCTGGCCCTGGACCGTCATGGCCGAGGGCAAGGGGCGATTTTTGCCCAGCAAGGAAGCAGCCATCGCCGAGGTGCGGGCCCTGCAAACCCGCGGCGTGACCAACATCGACGTGGGCTGCATGCAGATCAATCTGCACTACCACGGCGATGCCTTTGACAGTCTGGCAGAGGCCTTCGATCCGCCCCGCAATCTGGCTTATGCCGCCACTTTCCTCTCCGATTTGCGGGAAAACACCCGGTCCTGGACCATGGCGATCGGCCAGTATCACTCCAAGACCCCCGCCTTGGGCAGCAAGTACCGCCGCAAGGTGCTGAAGTCCTGGCGCGAGGTGCGGCACCGGGAAAACCGCATGAAACAAGAAGCCCTTAAAGCGGCGCGCCAATCCCAAAGGGCCGACAGCAACTCCTGACCTTCAAGAACCCTTGACCTTCTGGTCCGGGTCCTGTGATCTCCCCCAATGGGAAACACCGATAGGGGAGTACCTCTTTTGGACCTTGACCGCGTTCGCGCCGACACGCCCGGCTGCAACCACGTTCTGCATCTGGATTCAGCCGGCTCCAGCCTCATGCCTCAGTCCGTGCTGGCGGCTCAACTCGACCATCTGCAGCTGGAAGCGGAGGTGGGCGGCTATCGCGCGGCGGCCTTGGCCGAAGCTCGGATCGAGGCCACCTACGGGGCCGTGGCCCGCCTGCTCAACTGCGGGGCCGAGCACATCGCCCTCATGGAAAACGCCACCGCGGCATGGAACGCGGCTTTTCAGAGCTTGGACCTTTCCTCGGGAGATCGGGTTCTGGTGGCCGAGGCGGAATATGCCAGCAACGTGCTGGCCTGCCTGGTGCTCAAGGAACGCCGCGGCATTGAGGTGGTGCCCGTGCCCAGTGATGACGCCGGCCAACTGGACGTGGCCGCCCTCGAAAATCTCATCGACGCGCGGGTCAAGCTGATCGCCATGACCCATGTGCCCACCAACGGCGGCTTGGTGAACCCTGCCCAAGAGGTGGGGGCCGTGGCCCGCGCTGCCGGCATCCCTTACTTGCTGGATGCCTGTCAGTCCGTGGGTCAGATCGACCTGGACGTGGCGGTCCTCGGCTGCGACTTCCTCTCCGCCAGCGGGCGCAAGTTCCTGCGCGGGCCCCGGGGCAGCGGCTTTTTGTATGTCAGCCCGCGCATCATCGACCGGGTTATGCCGCCGGCCTTGGACCTGCGCGGGGCGACCTGGGTGAGCGCGGAAGGCTATCAACCCTGCGCCGACGCGCGCCGCTTCGAGAATTGGGAGTTCAACTACGCCGC
>JANQKX010000671.1 GCA_028280915.1 Kiloniellaceae bacterium | reverse complement strand
CGCCGCCCTGCAGGGCCAGGTTCAACCGTCGCCCCCGGGTCCAAAAACGCGCCACGCCCCGGCCCGAGCGCCGCTCTTGCCGGTCCGGCGCGGCGCCTTTTTCCGTCCGGGAAAGCAATCCCCCGGCGCGGCTTACAAAGCCGCCGGTTTTGCGTGACATAAGGCCCATGGCGCCGCAGACTATTGCAATGCAAAATTAATTTAGTGCTGAAACCATGACCATTTTGGGGCATTTTGCTGCACGGCAAAATGCCGCTAGCGGCAAACAAAATAAGTCGGCGGGCATTGTGGGAATCAGCCCCGGGCGGCGGCGATGGCTTGAGCGGTGTCGAAAAATTCGAAGAACTCGGTGATCTTGCCGTCTTTCATGCGCAGGATGTCCGCCTTGGGGGTCTCCACGGTCTTGCCGGTGCGGCGATGGGTCCAGGCACAGCGGCCCAGCATGACGATGCGGTCGCCCTGGCACACGAACTCGTCCACGGTGTAGTGCACCAGGGACCAGTCCACCGCCAGCTCCTCAAAATAGCGGATCACGTCATCCTTGCAGTCACAGGGCCGGGAAAACTCCATGCCTGGCATGCCGTCGCCCAGGGACCGCCAGACCACCTTGTCGTCCAGAAGCGCGATCCAGCGCCGGCCCGATTCCGCCTTGCTGTCGTTCCACAGGGCGTAAGCTTCTTTCAGGATTTTGAGATTCTCGGAGTCGCTCATGGCCACCTCCACCGCCTGAATCCCATTATTGGCGATCGAAGGTTCTAAATGACACAAGCTCAATTTAAGATCAATCGGTTTATCATCTTCGATAAACCTGAGCGTTAGCAGGCCCCAAAGATTTGGCTCAGCTGCCGCCCTTAGCCCGCCCCGTTACCGGATGATGGTTTTGCCGCCATGAGGCGATCCAGAAAGACGCTCGCCACGGGCGACAGCGTGGCGCCGCGACGGGTCAAGACCCCCACGCGGCGGCCCAAGCTGCCGCTGGCCAAATCCAAGAGGCGCAGGCTGCGGTCGTCTTGGGGCACCGCCAGACGGGGCAAGAGGGTCAGGCCGATGCCGCCGCGGACCATGGCCAGCAGAGAGGTGACGTTACGCACCATGAGGCGGCTTTGCCCCTCCAAGGCCCTATAACCATCGTCGTCAATGCTCTGGCTCAGGCCGTTGGCGATCAGCACCTCCCCGGCCAGATCCGACCACTCGAGCGGGCGGCCCAGCTTGGCCAAGCTATGTTCCGCCGGCGAGACCACACCGAAGCGGTCGGCGAAGAGTTCACGGGCTTCGAAATCGTCCCGCGACCCCATCAGGGAGGCAATACCCAGCTCCACCTGGCCCTGTTCTAGGGCCCGCCGCACGCCGATGGAATCCATATCCTGGACCTCCAGCTCCACCGCCGGCACCTCGGCGATGAAATCCCGGATCACCTCCGGCAGCAGGGTCGCGGCCACCGAGGGCACGCAAGCCACCTCCAGGCGGCCGATTTCATTGCGGGCAAAGGCGCGCATGCTGGCCACGGTGCGGTCGAAGCGGGCCAGCTCCTCCCGCGCACCGTTGAGCACATGCTGGCCGAGCGGCGTCAACTGGCTCTTGCGGTCCGCCTCGAAGAGACGCCCGCCCAATTCATCCTCGAACTGCTTGAGGGTCATGGAAACGGCCGAGGCCGTGCGCCCCAGGCGGTCGGCGGCGTCCTTGATGTTGCCATAGGCCG
>JANQKX010000664.1 GCA_028280915.1 Kiloniellaceae bacterium | reverse complement strand
CGCCGCCCTGCGGGCTTTGGGCGCCACGCGGGTTGCGGTGGTCACGCCCTTTGATGACATGGTAAACCAAAACGTGCGCGCCAACGTGGAGGACGCCGGTTTCACCGTGGTCGCCATCCGCGGAACGGAAGCGCCGTCCCTGCCCGCCATTTGCGAAACGCCCCTGGAAGATATCCGCGCCGTGGTGCGCGACATGGCGGCGGCGGATTGCGATGCGATCTTGCAGGTTGGCACGGCCTTGCCGGTCGTCGCCCTCCTCGACGCGTTGGAGGCCGAAACGGGCAAGGCGATTGTCGCCTGCAACGCCGCGGTCTATTGGCAAACGCTGCGCGCCGTGGGTATCGGCGACGGGGTCCCGGGCTTCGGCCGGCTGCTGGCGGAGCACTGAGCCATGCGCCGTCACGCGCAAGTGGTGGTGATCGGCGGCGGCGCCGTGGGGGCAGCCTGCCTCTATCATTTGGCGCAGGCCGGTGTCACCGATTGCCTACTCATCGAAAAGGACGAGTTGACCTCCGGGTCCACCTGGCATGCCGCCGGCAACATTCCCACCTATGCCAATTCCTGGCTGGGCATGCGCGCGGGCAACTATGCCTGGCGCCTCTATAAGGACCTGGGCACGGCGCTGGACTCGCCCATCACCTACCGCCACACCGGTGCCTTTTGGCCGGCCCATACCCCGGACCGCATGGACCTGTTTCACCACCTGGTGGGCCTGTCCCGCTCCGCCGGCTTTGAGCTGGCGATACTGTCCCCGACAGAAATGGAGGAGATGCACCCCTACTACCGGGCGGGCGGCGACGTGCTGGGCGGCATCCACGACCCCTATGAAGGGGACATCGACCCCAGCCAGTTGACCCAGGCCCTGGCCAAGGGCGCACGGGATAAAGGCGCGGAGGTGGCGCGCTTCACGCGGGTCACCGGCCTTGCAAGACGGCCCGACGGCACCTGGCTGGTGCAAACGGACAAAGGGGAGGTCACTTGCGAAACGGTGGTCAACGCGGCCGGGTTTTATGGCAACGGAATCGCCCACCTGGCCGGCGCCCCTGTGCCCATTGCCGTCTTGGAACACCAGTATCTGGTGACCGAGCCGCTGGCGGACTTGGAGGCGGATGCCGCCCTCTTCCCCCTGGTCCGCGATCCGGAGCTCTGCTTTTACCTGCGCCGGGAGCGGGCCAGTTTGCTGTTCGGGTCCTATGGTCATGCCGGCCGACCGGCCTTTTCAGACGGCCTGCCCGATGATTTCGCCCACGGCCTTTTTCCGGATTCGGTGGACGATATTCTGTCGGTACTGGAAGCGGCCCTGACCCATGTCCCCCTCCTGGAAAAAGCCGGTGCCCAGCGCTTTGTCAACGGGCCCATTGCCTATGCCCCCGATGCCCTGCCCCTCTGCGGCCCGGCGGCCAAACTGCCCAACTTCTATCACGCCTGCGGCATTCAAGTGGGCATCACCCAATCGGCCGCCGTCGGCAAGGCCATCGCCGAATGGATCACCGAGGGAGAAACCGAGTGGGATATGGCCGCCTGGGACCCGCGCCGCTTCGGCGCCTGGGCGGACGACACCTTCTCCCGGGACCGGGCCGTGGAACTCTACGGGCTGCAGTACGCCATTCCCTACCCGCACCGCCTCCTGGCCTCGGGCCGGCCGCTGCAGCGCACGCCGCTCTATGACGTCTTGGGGGCGAGGGGCGCCCAGTTCGGCCAGATCGGCGGCTGGGAGCGGGCGCTTTGGTTCGACCGGGGCGGCTGCGCCTATGATGATGCCAAGCTCTCCTTCGGCGATGATGAGCCCTGGCGCCCGGCGGTTCGCCTGGAATGCGAAGGGGTGCGTGACCGGGTGGGCATCATGGATCACGGCGGCTTCACCAAGTATGAGGTTTCCGGCCCCGGGGCCGAGGCTTTCCTGGAGCGTGCCTTTTGCGGCACGATGCCCGCGCCGGGCCGGGTCAAGCTCTCCTACCTATTGACGCCAAAAGGCAAGATTTGGAGCGAGGCCACCATCGCCCGCTTGGGCCCCGAGCGTTATCTACTCTGCGGTCCCACCCTGGCCGTGGACCGGGACTTCGATTGGCTCGCCGCGCAACTGCCGGCAGACGGCTCGGTCACCCTGTGTCAAGGCAGCGATCGGGACGGCGCCTTGATG
>JANQKX010000652.1 GCA_028280915.1 Kiloniellaceae bacterium | reverse complement strand
CCCCGCAAGAAGGCGAGGGTCAGAAAAAAGTTGCTGGAAAAATTGTATTGCACAAATTTTATCCGTTACACTCACCGGGCGATGGAATAGGAGATACCGGCTGGAAGGGCCCGTGCTCCCCAAATCAAAACTCATAGTGAATATGGTCACGTTTTGTTGGCGTCCGGTTAATTTTGACAGCCAAGGTCTTGATTTAGCTTATATTCTATGAATGAGTGCAAGAATAAGAAGGAAAAATACAATGTCTTCTCCCCTAAACTGTGGCTGGTTTTCTTCCGTTAACCTGCCAGCACTTATGCTATGTATCCTGACCGCGTCTACGACCTTAGCAATAGCGGACGAGCAGCAAGAGGAGATACTCGCCGAACTAGCCACGAACTGCGATCAAGCGCTGCAAAAGCATCCTGATTTGCCGAAAGACTATGGCTACAACTATTTGGCCACCTCCCGCGGGTTCGAAGGCGAAGACGCGGCCTATATCTCCGGCAACATCATGAACGATGCGGAAAACCAGGTCCTGCACGAGTACATTTGCCACTATAAGGTCGAAAACAAAGAGTGGGTTTTGAAAGATCTGCAATTGTGCAAGGGCCGCTGCTCAAACGATTATTAGAACCTTCGCCTAGCGGTCGTGGTCTCAACAGGCCTGGATTCCAGCTCAACCTCATGAAAAACAGACTTCTTTTCGCTCCGTTTCCATCGCGGGGCGTTTCCAACTGATTCGAAAATGGTCTAGTGTGGTGGATTTGAAGTTCCTTCCATTCTGGGGGCTGGCACCGTGAGGAACTTCAAATCCATAAACCACACTAGCATCAATGTTTTGCTAGTGTCCTGATCGAATCAGAAGTTCGTCCGGTGCTTGCCATTTGATACACCGAACTTCTGATTCGGGACACGAGCCTCAATAATGGCGCGAGGCTCCCGTCGTTTGGGCGGGCGGCCTCGCCTAAACAGAGGAATGACCTTAAGGACTTTTCGCAAGCGTGGCAGATCCCGGCAACAGATCAGGTCAAGTTTTCGCCCGCTGGGTGACCGGCGTCACGAAACGGGCTTTGCTGGTGATCGCGCTGTGCCTGCTGAGTGGCGCGGGGGCGCTCTATTACACCCTGTCCCATATGGGCATAAACACCTCGGTGGTGGACATGCTGTCGGCGGATTTGCCCTTTCGGCAAAACGACATCGCCGTCATGGAGGCCTTCCCCGCCATCACCGACAGCCTGGTGGTGGTGGTGGAAGGACCCGACGGCGCCCGCAACGAAAAGGCGGCCGAGCGCCTGAGCCAAGCCCTGGCCCAGGACCCGGCGCTCTTCCCGACGGTCTTTTACCCGCAGGCGGACCCGTTTTTCCGCCGCAACGGCCTCTTGTACCAAGACACGGCCGAACTGGAGGCTCTGAGCAACCGCCTGGCCCAGGCCCAGCCATTGCTGATTTCCCTTCAGGATGACCCCACCTTGCGGGGCTTGGCCGCGCTGCTCGGTCAAGCCATGAACCCAGCCCTCCAAGAACAGGGTGAGGTCGAGGCACAGGCCGGCCTGGAGGGCCTGGCGCCGAGCTTGCGCGCCATGGCGGAAGCGGTGGAGAACCTGGCCCAGGACCCCAATGCCCAGCTGCAATGGCGGGATCTGATCCGCGGCGAGGTGGCGAAGGGGGACCGGGGTGGGACACGGCAACTGATCGCGGTCAAGCCCGCGTTGGACTACGCCAGTCTGGCCCCGGCGGCCCCGGCCCTGCGGGCCATTGAGCAGCAAATCGCCGATTTGGGCTTGGCCGACGATCCGAGCCTTTCCATCCGCGTCACCGGGGAGCCCTTATTGCTGCAAGACGAACTGGCCAGCGTGGAACAGGGCATCGGCTGGGTCGGCCTGATTTCCTTCGTTCTGGTCAGCCTGCTCTTGGCGATCGGGTTGCGATCCGGTAGCCTGATTCTGGCAACCCTCATCACCCTGATCGTGGGTTTGATCTGGACCGCCTTCGCCGCCGCGGTGGTGGTGGGGGAACTTAATCTCATTTCGGTGGCCTTTGCCGTGCTGTTCATCGGCCTGAGCGTGGATTTCGGCATTCACTTCTGCCTGCGCTATCAAGAAGCGATGGGCGCGGGCCCACAAGGTGATAAAGCCGAGGCCTTGCGCCTGACAGCGCGGCACATCGGTGGCGCCCTGACGCTGACCGCCGTCACCGCGGCCATTGGTTTCCTGTCGTTTTTGCCCACCAGCTATCGCGGGCTCTCGGAACTGGGGCTGATTTCCGCCATGGGCATGGGTATTGCGTTGTTTTCAAACCTCACCCTGCTGCCGGCCCTGCTGTCTTGCCTGTCGGCGCCGCAAGGGGTGCAGCGGCGTCCGCTGCCCATAGCGGGCCGGCTCGACGCCCTCATCACCCGGCATCGCCGGTCGGTTCTCGTGGGCGCCGGCCTTTTGGCGCTGGCTTGTCTGGCCAGCCTGCCCTTCGCCCGCTTCGATGATGATCCCATGAACCTGCGCGATCCGGACAGTCCTTCGGTCGCCGTGTTGTTCGATCTCCTCGACGACCCCCGGGTGCAACCCTATGCGGCGGAAATTCTTGTGCCGGACCGGGAGAGCGCTGCCCGAATAGCGGCCCAATTGAACACCCTGCCGGAGGTGGCCTCGACGATCTGGCTTGGCGATTACCTGCCAAACGACCAGGACGAAAAGCTGGCCATTATCGAAGAAATGGGCTTTTTCCTTTCGTCCTTGCTGTTTCCCAGCACCGCCGCCGCCCCGCCCGATGCCCAGGAATCGACCGAGGCGCTTGCCAGTCTGGACCGCAGCCTAGCGGCGGCGGAGGATGGCCCCTTGGCGGAGGCCGCCGGCCGCCTGCGTCAAGCCCTGGCCGATGCAAGGGCCGCCGGTGCCTCGCCACAGGCCATCGAGGCGGCCTTGCTGTCGGATCTGCCGGATCAGCTGGATCGGCTGGCCGAGGCCCTTTTGGCCGAAGACGTGGATTTCGGCGCCCTGCCCGACAGCCTGATCCAGCGCAGCGAGGCCCGGGACGGGCGCAATCTGATCCAGGTGAATCCGGCCTGGGACCTGCGGGATCAGGCGGCCCGCCATGCTTTTGTCGCCGCCATTCGTAGCGTTGCGCCCAATGCATCGGGACCGCCGGTGGTCATAACCGAGGCCGGCCGGGCGGTGGTGGTCGCCTTCACACAAGCGCTGACCATCGCCGTGATCGCCATTTCCCTGCTGTTGCTGGTGGTGCTCAGGAGCATCAAGGACAGCCTTTTTGTCCTGGCACCCCTGTCTTTGGCGGCGCTGATGACGGTGGCCGCCACGGTGGTCCTGAACCTGCCGTTCAACTTCGCCAACATCATCGTGCTGCCCCTGCTCTTTGGACTGGGCGTGGCCGGGGGCATTCACCTGGTGATGCGCACCCGGAGCAGTGACCAGGCGGCCATGTTGCAATCCTCCACCCCGCGCGCGGTGTTTTTCAGCTCCTTGACCACCATCGGCTCGTTTTGCGCCTTGGCCCTGTCCAGCCACCGGGGCACGGCCAGCATGGGCGAATTGCTGACGATCGCCATCACCTTCACTTTGCTCAGCTGTCTGGTGGTCCTGCCGGCGCTCCTGGCCGATACCAAGGCTCGCGGATAGTGCCGCAACGCTGTTTTCGGGCAGGTGTAAAAATACAGGCAACAGCCGCCAGCTGAGACTCAGAAAAGACCCGCGGCCTTGAGTCCGGAGAGGGACCTGTCGGCCTCCGTATCCCGGCCGCCGGTCAGGATGCGGATTTGATCGGCCAGGTGGGCCGGGGTCATGTTGGGATTGTGGCGCTGGGCTTGCGCCATGGCGCTGCGCGCTTCCTCCGTCCGGTCCAAGTGCCCCAAGGCATTGGCCAAGGTGAGCCAGGCGCCGGCATAGCGGGGCTGGCTTTCCAGGCTGAGGCGCGCCAGGCGCACGGCGTCCTCGTAGCGGCCCTCCCGGACCAGGGCATTGGCTTTGAAATACTGCCAATAGGGGACCATGGGGTGGTTGGGCGCCGTGGCCAGGATGCGGTCCAGGATTTCCAGGCCCTCGCGCAGTTCCGCCCCGTCGCCGCCATAGGCCAGGGTCCGGGCCAGCCGGCCCCAGGAGTGGAAATCGAACGGCGCCATGTCCACCGCCCGGCGCAGGGCCCGCACCGCCTTGGCATGCTCGCCGCAGTTGCTCCACACGTTGCCAAGGGTGCGCAGCACCATGGGATCGCCGGGCGCCAATTCCGCCGCGCTTTCCACCGCCGCCAGGGCGCGGACCCGGTCCTCGGCCGGCGTGCCGCTGGCCCCGTTGATCACCCCTTGCATCAGGATGGAGGCCAGGGCCGCGTGGGCGCCCGCATAGTCCGGGTCCAGCTTGACCGCCTTTTGCACCAAGGCGAGCGCATCGGACACCGACTCCCGATTGACCGGCAGATTGAGGGAGCGGGCCTTTTGCACCAGCTCCCAGGCGTCCAGGTTGTCCGTTGACCGCTGGCGGGCGCGGCGCCATTGGTCCCGCTGGAATTCGCCGCCCAGGGCCGCCACGATGGCCTCGGCAATCTCTTCCTGAACGGCGAAGACGTCGGCCAATTGGCGCTGATAGCTATGGGACCATAGCTGGCTGCGGTCGCCGGCCTCGCTCAACTCGGCGACCACCTTCAGCCGGTCGCCGGCCCGGCGCACGCTACCGCTCAGCACGTAGTGAATGTTCAACTCGCGCACCCGTTCCCAAGGATCGCCGCCGTGGGCGCCGAAAGTGGCGGCCCGGGCCATGACCCGCAGATCGGGCACCCGGGCCAGCATGGCGACCAGTTCGGCGCCGATGCCATCGGCCAGATAAGCATCGTTGGGATCGGGCGACAGGCTCTCAAAGGGAAAAACCGCGAGCGAGCCCTGGGCCTGCTGCGGCCGGGGCGGGCGGGCCCTTTCCGGCGGCGCGCCGGCCCGCCGATCGGCCGGCGCCGCTTCCACGCCGGTGCCGATGAAATAGCCGTGCACGGGCCGGGAGATGTTTTTCAGATCCCGCGGGCCCAGGTCGGTCAGCTTGAGGTCCAAGCGGTCCTTGACCAAGTCCACCACGGAACGGGCGGCGCAAATACCGCCCGGGGGCGCCAGGGCCTCCAGGCGCGCCGCCACGTTCACGCCGTCGCCGTAGATGTCGCCGCCTTCGTGGATCACGTCGCCCAGGTTCAAGCCGATGCGAAAGCTGAGGGCCTCCCTTTCGAGCCGGCCGTCCTTAGCCTGGTCGTGGTCCCGGGCCACGCCCTGCTGCCAGGCCAGGGCACAGGCGACCGCATCCACGACGCTGGCGAATTCCGCCAGGACCCCGTCGCCCATGAGCTTGACGACCCGCCCGCGATGCTTCGCCACCAGGGGCGCCACCAGCTCCCGCTGCAGGCGGGTGACGGCCGCCATGGTGCCCGCTTCGTCCCGCCCCATCAGGCGGCTGTAGCCCACCACGTCGGCGGCCAAGATCGCTGCTAGTCGTCTGTCCAAGGGTGTCTCCCGAAGGGCCGAAGGTCATTTTATGACCACCTCTAAGCCCGCTCTAAAGATAGTCGGTCAGCCACAAAAATACAGCACCATCTTGGGCGAATTCCGCTAGGATGACGCCGCGCCACTCCTGTTTCAAGCAAGGACAAAACCGTGCCGGAGCCGTTCAAAAATGTCTTTAGTCCCAAGAGCATCGCCGAGATGGCCGGGCATCTCCAGCGGGTCTGGCCCGGGTTTGATGGAGACAGTTTTGTGTCAGCAGCGAGCGACGGCCTGGCCGAGCTGGAATTGAAGGAACGTTCGCAGCAAATCTACCGCGCCCTGGCGGCGGTTCTGCCGCCGGATTTCACCCAAGCCGGCCCCCTTCTGGAACGCAGCCTGGCCAGCCTGGATTGGGAAGAACGGGCCGCCGCCGGCGATGCCGGGCCGCCCGACGGCATCACCAGCTGGTCCGTCATGCCCCTGACCTATTATGTGAGCCAAGAGGGCCAGGATCATTTTGAATTGTCCCTCTCCTTGCTGCAGGCCATGACCCAGCGGTTTTCGGCCGAATTCGACATCCGTTTCTTTTTGCTCGCCCGCCCCCATGACACCCTGGCCGTGCTGACCGACTGGACGAGCCATGAAAGCCACCACGTGCGCCGTCTGGTCTCGGAAGGGACCCGGCCGCGCCTGCCCTGGGCCATGCGCTTGCCCCGGTTCGTCGCCGATCCGGAGCCGGTGATCGGACTTTTGGAGCGCCTGAAGGACGACGACTCCGAATACGTCCGGCGCTCCGTGGCCAACAATCTGAACGACATTGCCAAGGACCATCCCGAGCGGGTGGCGGAGATCGCGCGGCACTGGCTGGCGGAGGCAACGCCGCCGCGTCAGAAATTGGTGCGGCACGCTTGCCGCAGCCTGATCAAGCAGGGCCATCCCGCCACCTTGGACGCCTTGGGCTATGGCCCGCCCCAGGTGCGTCTGGACCGCTTGGACATCACCACGCCGGAAGTCCACCTGGGCGGCGCCTTGATCTTTGACGTCAAAATCACCTCGACCGGCAAAGACCCCCAACCGTTGGTTCTGGACTATGTGGTGCACCACCAAAAGGCCAACGGCAAGACGAGCCCCAAGGTCTTCAAGTGGAAAACCGTCACCCTGGCCCCGGGGGCCAGCCTGGATGGCCAGCGCAAACACGCCATCCGCCCTATCACCACGCGGGTCTACTACCCGGGCCGTCACGGGCTGGAGCTGCTGGTCAACGGCGCGTCCCTGGGGCGGCGGGACTTTGACTTGATTCTCAAGAAATAAACCATGACCATGTCCGCAAGAACGTGGGCAGCGCGAGGCAGACGGCATGGCCGAAAAAAACATCAAATCCATGAAGCTCTACAACCATGTGGACCGGGCGTACCGAGAACTGGAGGAAGTGGGCATCGACCGGGAAAGTCCGCTCAGCGTGGAAGACCTGCAGGGCGTGGACCAGTGGCACTATCACGGCCATGACGCGGTGGCGCGGGCCGCCGAGCTGTTGAACCTGGGCCCGGACAGCCGGGTCGCCGAGGTGGGCTCCGGCATGGGCGGTCCGGCCCGGTTTTTAGCGGACAAGACCGGCTGTCACGTGACCGCCTTGGAATTGCAGCCCGACCTCAACGATTTGGCGATCGACCTGACGGCCCGCTGCAGCCTGGGTGACCGGGTCACCCACCTCTGCGGGGACGTGCTGGACGGCCACTTGGCCGGCGGCCGGTTCGACGCCGTGGTCAGCTGGCTCGCCCTCTACCACATCGCCGATCGGGACGCGCTTTTCGCCCAGGTGGCCGACGCCATCAAGCCGGGCGGCGGGCTTTACGTGGAAGACATCGGCCGGCGCGGCGCCTTTACCCCATCGGAAAAGGAACTGCTGGAAGTCATGCTGTTCGGGCAATGTACGCCGACCCAAGAGGAATACCGGCAAGACCTGGCCAAGGCCGGCTTTGACACCATCGAGATCGAGGATATGACGGCGGATTGGAGCCACTTCACCAATCGCCGGCTGCAGGATTATCGTGCCAAAATGGACCGGCACGAAAGGGTGCAGGGACCGGAAGTGGCCCAGGCCCTGGATGAGTTCTACGGCGCGGTCGACAACTTGTTCCAAGGCGGAAACCTGGCCGGCTTTCGCATCACGGCGCAAAAATCTTGAAGAACGTGGCATCAGCTGGCTTCGGAGAAAATCCCATGCGACTGGACGGAAAAGTGGCCATCGTGACCGGCGCGGCTTCCGGCATCGGTCGGGCCATCGCCTGCCGCTTCGCCGAGGAAGGCGCCAAGTTGATCTTGGGAGATTGGCGCGACGACCCCCGCGAAGGCGGCGCGACCACCGCCGAGGTATTGCGCGACATGGCCGCCGAGACTCATTTCATGACCGCCGATATCTCGAAGGCCGCCGACGTGCAGGCCCTGGTGGACACCGCTGTCGAGCGCCACGGTCGCTTGGATGTCATGGTCAACAATGCCGCCATCTCCTTTGGCCGTCCCTTGACCGAAACCACCGAGACGGAATGGCAGCAAACCATGGCGGTCAACCTGACCGGTGTCTTCTTCGGCTGCCAAATGGCCGTGCGGCAAATGCTGCGCCAGGAGCCCACCGCCGCCTCGGGCCGCGAGGTGCGCGGGCGTATCGTCAACATTTCCTCCCAGCACGGCATGATTTGCTGCCCCGGGGACATCGCCTATGGGGTGAGCAAAGCCGGGGTGGTGTACATGACCCGGCAAATCGCCGCGGACTATGCCGCTCAAGGCATCGTCTGCAATGCGGTCGCCCCGGGCAAGATCATCACGGGCAAGGGCGGCG
>JANQKX010000601.1 GCA_028280915.1 Kiloniellaceae bacterium | reverse complement strand
CCGCCACCGACGCGCCGGCCCCCTCATCCGAGGCCGTGCCTCCTGTCCCGCCCTCGGGCAAGAGTTCGTCGGTCAACTCCTTCGCCGCAACACCGGCCCCTTCCACCAGCGACACCAAATCGTCCGCGGACCGTACCCCATAGGCGAAGTACAGCACGCTGAACGCTCCGGCGGTGAGCAGGACGACCAAAGCCACGGCAATGGACACGGTGCGCTTCAAGCGGATGACTCCTTACAATAATCCCATCTGAGCAAAGCTTCAGATCCAATAATTTGCCCTGAAATGCGGTATAAAATACGTTATGTCAAATTTATGTCTCAATCGCATTATTATATACTAAATCAATCACTTAAATCCATCCCTAGTTCACATATCAGAAATTAGCTGAAAATTCATCTCTAATACGTTGTTTTTCAACATTTATCCTACCCCCTTGCAGCGCCTGTTTTCGCCCGTTTGCACGGTTAACCAAGCTTTGGCGCGGCCCGTTCCGAGGGACATTTTTGACCTGCCGGCAAAAAAACAACGACTCGAGCCGATGAAATGCTTCGGTATTTTGGCCTTATCCACAGGTTTATCCAGACATGAGGGTCGATTCCCTGGCCAAGGCCTTTTTCTTCCCAAAAAAGGCCGGTCCGGCCGGTTTTTTCCAGGTCTGGCCTGAGCTAGATTGCAGGATTGGGCCGAATGGCCCGGCCCTATCCCTGTTCTGCCTCCCAAGCCCCCGTTGGTCACCCCTGGGAAGTCATTAAGTGAGGTCATATGACGGCGCCCTTTGCCCTTTGTGTCTTCTGCGGCTCATCCAATCGGGGGGATCCCGATCATCTGGACTTGGCCGAAACCCTGGGCCGGCACGCCGCGCGGCGGAACGTGGCCATTGTATTCGGCGGCGGCCGGGTCGGGCTCATGGGCGCGGTGGCCGACGGCGCCTTGGCCCACGACGGCCATGTGGTGGGCATCATCCCCCAGCATCTGGAAGATCTGGAAGTGGGCCATCGCGACACCAGCGAGTATCACGTGGTCGATTCCATGCACAGCCGCAAAAGGATGATGTTCGACCGCTCGGACGCCTTTTGCATCCTGCCCGGCGGCCTGGGCACCCTGGACGAAACCTTCGAGATGGTCACCTGGAAGCAGCTGCGGCTGCACGACAAGCCCATCATCCTGCTCAATCACAACGCCTTCTGGCAGCCCTTGCTGACCCTGCTGCAGCATCAGATCGACGCCGGCTACCTGCGCGGTCCCATGGATCGGTTGATAACCGTGGCAGACAGTTGTGAAGAGGTCTTCGACCTTTTGAATAAGTAACTCTTGTGCTTGCCGCGGACCGGGGCCGCCCACAAATTCCCCATCGGGCGGGTGATCGGACCGCTACTTGGTTGCACCTGCGAAAAAGCTTGTTATCTTGCCGTTCCGAACCATCCTTGCGGCGCCGCGCTAGCGGCCGCCTTTTTTTCGCGGGTCACTTCAGGAGAGCGTCATGGCAAAGATCAAGGTCAAAAACCCCATCGTAGAACTGGACGGCGACGAGATGACCCGCATCATCTGGGACAAGATCAAGCAAAAGCTGATCCTGCCCTATCTGGATGTGGACCTGCTTTATTATGACCTCTCCGTGCAGAAACGGGACGAAACCGACGATCAGATCACCATCGACGCGGCCGAGGCCATCAAGAAACACCGGGTTGGCGTGAAATGCGCCACCATCACCCCCGATGAGGCCCGGGTGGAGGAATTCGGTCTGAAAAAGATGTGGCGCTCGCCCAACGGCACCATCCGCAACATCGTCGGCGGCACCATCTTTCGCCAGCCCATCACGATCAACAACGTGCCCCGCCTGGTGCCCGGCTGGACCCAGCCGGTGGTCATCGGCCGTCACGCCTTCGGCGACCAATACCGGGCCACGGACTTCAAGGTGCCCGGTCCCGGCAAGCTGACCATGACCTTCCAGCCCGCCGATGGGGGCGAGGCCCAGGTCTATGACATCTTTGACTTTCCCGAGGCCGGCATTGCCCTTGGCATGTATAACTTGGACGCCTCCATCCGCGGCTTCGCCGAGGCCTGCTTCAACTATGGCCTGGAACTGGGCTGGCCGGTTTACCTCTCCACCAAGAACACCATCTTGAAAGCCTATGACGGGCGCTTTAAGGACATTTTCCAGGAGGTCTTCGACGCGGAATTCAAGGATAAGTTCGATGCCAAGGGCATCACCTACGAACACCGCCTGATCGACGACATGGTAGCGGCCTGCCTGAAGTGGTCGGGCGGCTATGTCTGGGCTTGCAAGAACTACGACGGCGCCGTGCAGTCCGACACGGTGGCCCAAGGCTTTGGCTCCCTGGGGCTCATGACCTCCGTGCTCATGACCCCGGACGGCAAAACCATCGAGGCGGAAGCGGCCCATGGCACGGTAACCCGCCACTATCGCTTGCACCAGGCGGGCAAGGAAACCTCCACCAACCCCATCGCGTCCATCTTCGCCTGGACCCGTGGCCTGCATTTCCGCGGTACCTTCGATGAGACGCCCGAGGTGACCCGCTTCGCCTCGGCGCTCGAGAAAGTCTGCATCGAAACCGTGGAGCAAGGTGACATGACCAAGGATCTGGCCCTGCTCATCGGCGCCGATCAGGTCTGGCTCACCACCGATCAGTTCATGGACAAGCTGGACGAAAACCTGCAAAAGGCCATGTCATGACAAGACGGTCCCCAAACCCACGGATAAACCCACGGATAATCCAACGTCAACAAAGGCGCCTTACAGGATAGAGCAACCAAACCGAGGCACAAAACAGCCATGAGACAGCTTCTAAAACTTTTTGCGATTGGAATTTTAGCAATGACCATCAGCAACGGCGCGCAAGCCGATTTGGACCCCGAGAACACCCTCATTCTGGAACTCAAGGACGGCAAGGTCGTCATCGAGCTGCTGCCCGACCTGGCGCCCAGCCACGTGGAGCGGATCAAGGAACTGACCCGGGAAAAATTCTACGACGGCATCGTCTTCCACCGGGTGATGGACGGTTTCATGGCCCAGACCGGCGATCCCACGGGCACCGGCAGCGGCGGCTCGGACAAGCCCGACCTGCGCGCCGAGTTCAGCGCCGAGCCCTTCGTGCGCGGCGTGATCGGCATGGCCCGCACCAACCAGCCTCACACCGCCAATTCCCAGTGGTTCATCACCTTGGCGGACTCCCGCTTCCTGGACACCCAGTACACGGTCTGGGGCCGGGTGGTCGACGGCATGGAATTCGTCGACAACATCAAAAAAGCGCCAGCCGGCTCCCAATCGGGCGCCGTCACCGACCCGGATCAGATCATCAGCCTGCGGGTCGCCGCCGACGTCAAAGAATAAAACACCCCGCAGATCGTTTAGCACCGCGCGGCTTCCAGGTGAAATCTGGACCGCGCGGTATTATTTTGTCTATTGGCGGCGGTTTTCGGTCTGCCGCTGTTTTATTTGGGGAAAGAAGCGCTAACATATCCGCTTCCAACATCGCACAGGGGGAAATCGAACATGGATGAAGCATCTTTCGATGCGG
>JANQKX010000591.1 GCA_028280915.1 Kiloniellaceae bacterium | reverse complement strand
GGTGAGTACAGGAGAGGGGGTTTGACCATGAGCGATCTCAACCACCCCATTGACGCCGGGGAAGCCGATCAACTGGCGGCCCGTTTCGAGGCCATCGTCGGTCCCAAGGGGGTTATGCGCGATCCGGCGGAGCTGGCGCCCCATCTGGTGGAAAGCCGGGGCAAGGTGACCGGCTGGGCACCCTTCATGGTGTCACCGGCGGACACGCAAGAGGTGGCCGCCTGCGTGCGTCTCGCCGCGAAAAGCGATATTGCCTTGGTGCCGCAAGGGGGCAACACGGGCCGGGTCGGCGGCGCCCTGGCCTTGGCCCAGGACCGGGCCATTTTGCTCAACCTGGGGCGCATGAACAAAATCCGCGCGCTGGATCCCCTGGACAATACCCTGACCGTGGAAGCCGGGTGCATCCTGGCCAACGTGCAGGCCGCCGCGGCCGAGGCCGATTTGCTCTTTCCCCTGAGCCTGGGTGCCGAGGGTAGCTGCCAGATCGGCGGCAACCTGGCGAGCAACGCGGGCGGCATTCACGTGCTGCGTTACGGCAACGCGCGGGATCTGGTGCTCGGCCTGGAAGTGGTCCTGGCTGACGGCACGGTGTGGGACGGCCTCGGCGCCCTGCGCAAGGACAACACGGGCTATGACTTAAAGCAGCTGTTCCTGGGCTCGGAGGGGACGCTGGGCATCATCACCGCGGCCTGCCTGAAACTGTTTTCCCGGCCCCAGGAATCCATCAGTGCCTTTTTGGGCCTGACCGATTTGGCGGCCTCGGTGAAACTGCTGGCCCAGGCCCGCAAGGACAGCGGCGATTCCGTCGTCGCCTGTGAGCTGATCCCCCGCATCGCCATTGACATGTCCCTGAAACATATGCCCGGCGCGGTCGATCCCCTGGCCGAGCCCCACGATTGGTACCTGCTCATGGAAGCGACGGCCGGCCGGCCCAACAGCGGTCTGAGCGAGGCCTTCGAGGCCACCCTGGCGGCCGGTTTCGAAGACGGCTTGATCGCCGACGGCACCATTGCCGCCAGCGAGGCCCAGGCGGCGGCCTTCTGGCACCTGCGGGAGATTTTGGTGGAAGCCCAGGTCAAGGAAGGCGCCTCCATCAAGCACGACGTCTCCGTGCCCACCAGCCGGGTGCCGGAATTCATCACCCAGGCCAACGAGGCGGTGGAAGAGGTCATGCCGGGCATCCGGCCCTATCCCTTCGGTCATATCGGTGACGGCAATGTGCACTATAATTTGTCCGTGCCCCTGGGCATGAGCCCGGAGGCCTTTTTTGCCGGCGAGGATGAGATCCACCACCGGGTTCATGACATCACTCACGCCCTGGGCGGTTCCATTTCGGCCGAGCATGGGATCGGCCGCTTTAAGGTGGGAGAAAATGCCCGCTTTAAGTCCCCCATCGAGCTGGCCTTGATGCACAAGGTCAAGGACGCCCTCGATCCCGCGGGGCTGCTCAATCCGGGGGTCATCCTGCCGGCGGCGCGCGTCGATAAATAAAAATGCGTTCCAAATAAGAATGCGCTGCCTGGCCATTGCTGTCACACTGGCGTTGATCGGGTTAACGCTGTCTGGGCTGGAATCTGCCGGGCGGGGTTTTTGGCGTGAAAAGGGGAGGCTGATATCGATGTATTGGGGAAAAATCAAAAAATGGACCTGCGCCCTGTGCTTGCTTTGCGCATTGAGCCTGGGGGCCGGGGCGGCCGCGGCGCAAGACAATCCCCCCGCGGTGTTGTTTGAAGGCATGATGGAGACTTTTTTCGGCGATGATAACGGGCTTGTCGTGCTTGGCGACTATGATGTGGTCTTCGCGCCCGAGGGGCAGGTGAACGCCGTCGTGGCAATCGTCGATGCCGAGGGAACGGTTCTGGCGCAGTATCCCTTTTATCCGGACTACGGAAATCGTGACGGAGTCTTCGGGCGCATCAAAGTCCAAAAGCCGGCCGACGTGCAACTGACCGAACCGGGCACCTATACCATGGTTTTTGCCATGGACGGTGCCGCCATATCCCGCTTTCCCTTTGTGTTGAAACAGACCGGCGCCGGAGACGACCCCTACAACCCGGTCAAGACCTTCGCCTTCGATGGGCATTGGCGGCGCTTGGCCCATATCCGTTTCGGGGGCAGCAAGGAAAACCCCATTCCCAAGTTTACCTTGTGGATGGGCAGCCTGGACATGGCCGACCCGGATACCTTCCAGGCGTTTTATCTCGCCGTCCTGCTGCGGGACGAGGAGGTCGTGGCCCATTCAAAGCGTCAGACGAGTTTTTACAGCGGCGGCCATTTCGAACGGAAGGAGTTCAGTCTTTACCATCCCCACGAAAAGAGTGCGGAGGCCAACGCCAGGGACTTCGCCATGGCCGATCTAGCCGACGGCCAATATGACCTGCTGATCGTGCGGGCGGAGGACCGTAAGCCCCTTCGCTATTTCACCTTCACCGTCGCGCAAGGCGAGATACAACCACTGCCCCAAACCCAGCTGGGGTTCGAGCCGGCCAGCGATTTCATGGTTCCACGGGTGCGAAAGCGGGGCTCGACCGGTTACGAATTCGAAGAAGTGGTTTGGATCGGCAGCAAATAGGCCACGTTTCCCACGAACGAAAAAGCCACTCATCCACAAACCTTTAAGGGCGTCAAATTGACGCCCTGGCCCACTTTGCCATGGCGCCTGCTTCCAATTACTGGCATTGAAGAGATCCGCATATCGAATCTCCAGGTAGATCCCCTTGCAACCGCGACCTTACCTTCCCGGTCGGGCGGCGGAGCTGTCCGCCCTGATGACCATTGCCATGCCCTTGACGGCGGCCTATTTGGCGGAATTCGCCATGTTCATCACCACCAAGCTGGTGGTGGGCCGGCTCGGCTATTTGGAGCTGGCGGCGACGGGCTTGGCGGGCAGCATCACCTTCGAGGTCTTGGTGGTCCTGATGGGCTTGCTGTCCGTGGTCGGCGTGTTGATCGCCCAGGCCGAGGGCGCGGGCAACAAGGCCGAGGCGGGCCATAGCGCCCGGCAGGGCTTTTTCCTGGCCACCCTTTTGGGCCTGCCGGGCATGGTGCTGGTGTGGCACCTGGCCGACCTCTTGGCCCTGACCGGGCAGGACCCCCGGGTGATCGAACTGGCCGGGCCCTATTTGCAGGGGGTGTCCGGCTCGGTCTTGCCGGTTTTGTGGTTTTCCGTCCTGCGTTCCTTCGTGGCGGCCCTGGCTCGCACCGGCGCGGTCATGGTCATCACCGTCTCGGCGGTGGGCTTGAACTATCTTCTCACCATTGCCTTGGTGAACGGCGGTTACGGGCTGCCGGCCTTGGGTCTGATGGGGGCGGGGCTGGCCACCACCATCGTTTCCTGGGCGATGTTTTTTGCCCTTTTGACCTATACCTACCTGACCCCCTCCTTTCGTGGCTACGGGGTCTTTCGCGGCCGCCTGCGCTTCGACGGCGTGGTGTGCCGGGAGATTTGCCGCCTGGGGATCCCCATCGCCGGGTTGGTGTTTTTGGAAAGCGGCTTGTTCGCCGCCGTCTCCATCCTCTCGGGCGTCTTGGGGCCGACCAACCTGGCCGCTTACGAAGTGCTCATGGCCTGGGTGGGCATTCCCTTTGTCATCGCCTTTGGCATTGCCGAGGCCACCATGGTGCGGGTCGCCTTTGGCATGGGTCGGAACAGTCCGGCGGCGGCGCGCCAGTCGGGCGTAATCGGGATTGCCGCCGGCGGCGTGATCCTCACCCTGCTGGTGGTGGTGCCCCTCGGCATTCCCGAGGTCTTGGTCTTGCTGTTCTTGGATTCCGCCGATCCGGGATTTGGCGAAGTCTCCGAGCTGGCGATCAAGCTGCTCTTTATCGTGGCCATCTTCCAGGTCTTCGACGGGCTTCAGGCCATTGCCTCCCGGGCCTTGCGGGGCTTGAAGGATACCATCGTGCCCTTGTGGATCGCCGCCTTCGGCTATTGGGTGATGGGCGTGGGCGGCGGCTGCCTCATGGCCTTTCCCCTGGGCATGGCCGCGCCGGGGCTGTGGTGGGGCATGGCCGTCGGGCTGATCGTCACCGCCAGTCTGCTGACCCGGCGGTTTTTCAGACTCACCCGGCGGCTGCAGCAAGATTACGCGGCCGCGGCCCGCGCCCCGGCCACATAGCCGCGTCCCATATCCAAGCTACGCCCTAGAGGCCGTTGAGGGCGGCCAGGCCGATGGCCTGCTCGCCGGCGCCCGCGTAGAACAGCAGGTACCGTCCGCCATCTTGAAAGATAAAGGGGTCGCGTAGCTGTTTGACCGGCCCCTCGGCGGCGCCATAGCCGGAGGGCGCGTCGGGCAGGTGGCCACCCTCCCAGGGCAATTCCGGGCACAGGATCTCTTGTGCATCCGACAGCTGCCAGCTCCGCCAATCGCCGGTCAGGTCCATGGTGGCGTGATAGATCGTCTCCGGATTGGCGCCGATGCGGGTCCAGACCACATGCAGCCGCGCACCCTGCCGCAGAACCCCCACATGACGGGTCATGGGGTCCAGGGGGGCGGGACCGGGCGCGAAGGGCCGCAGGCCGTTGGGCGACCGCAGCAGCTGGTTCTGGTATCCGACGGCGTACCACTGGCCGTCGTGGGGAAAGGCGCGCAAGTAAGGCGGCCCCAAGATATCCGGCCGGGCGGTAAAGGACAGGCCGTCGGGGGAGAGGGCGACCCGGGTCAACTGATCCCCATCGTCCAGGAGCCCGTGGTAATAAAGGCGGATCTGTTTGTTTTCGTTGTCCACGATCACGTCGGGGGAGGCGATGTGGGGATAGAGCCAGTCCTGGCCGTCGGCGGCCCAATCCGGCCGCGGGCCCGGCGGGCTGGGGCGTTGGGTGCAGAACCCCGACTGGGCCAGGCTCAAGCAGCCGGGCCCGTGAATCTGCCAGGGGCCTTCGAGATGATCGGCGAAGGCCAGGCGGATAAAAGTCCCTTTGTGATGGGCGAAATAGAGGTAATAGCGCCCCAGAGGATTGGCGATCCAATCGGGAACCCGGATCACCGAGGGCCCGTTGATGTTGTCCCCCAAGCGCCGGTCCTGGCCTTGGTGGATGATGGGCTTGGCTGAAAATCGCTGGGCGGTTATGGACATGGTCATCCCATTGTCGGGTCTCGAAAGATGAAGATTACCAATATAGTTTTCCAGCTCTTCAACTTGCTTTGTCAAAGGCGCGGCAGCGGGGCTCGGGCAGGCCCGGGGTGTCCAGTTCGACCATCAAGACGGCGCCGGCCAGGGGTTGGGCGGCCAGTTGATTGGGGCTTAAGTCGCAGCGGGCGCTGGTGATGAAGAGGTGGCGCAGCTCCGGTCCGCCGAAGGCCGGGCAGGTGGGGTGGGAGACGGGCACGGAGACGGTCTCTTGCCAGGTGCCGTCCGGGCCGAAACGGGACAGGCAGCCCTCGCCCCAGCGGGCGACCCAGAGACTGCCGGCGGCGTCGACCACGGCGCCGTCCGGGCAAAAGCCGGCTTCCTCGGTCTCGATAAAGACCTGGGACTCGCCTTGCCAAGCGCCCGTCGCGGGGTCTGTCCGAACCCGGCGGATGCAGTTTTTTGTGGTGTCGCAGAAATAGGCAACATCGCCGGCCGGCGAGAAACAGATGGCGTTCGGGGAGGTCAAGCCGGTGTAGAGGGTCTCGCGGCGCCCCCTATGAAAGCGGTAGATCGTGCCGATCCCTTCGGCAAAGCTGGTGCGGCCGTTGGTATTGCTCATGGTGGAGACCCAAAAGCCGCCGGCCCGGTCCACCCGGCCATCGTTGCTGCGGGTGGCGGCGTTGTCCGCCTCCAGGGACGCCAGGTCGTCCCAGCGGCTCTCGGCCAGGTTCAGGCGATGCAGGCCCCGGGCGCTGGAGACGATCACCGAGTCCTCGTCCAGCCAACCCAGGGCGGAGACTTGGCAATCAAACCCGAAAGCGGCCGTGGCGGGCAGGGTGGTGAGCTTGCCCGATGTCAGGAAATCATCCGTGAAGGTGGCTTCCCAGATCACTTGGCGCTCGATATCGGTGAAAAGCAGGCTTTGCCGCAAAGGATGCCATAGGGGCCCCTCGCCCAGGAGGCAGCGTACGTCGACCGCCAGGTGGATGCTTCTTTGGCTCAAGGGGATCTCCTCTATTGAGAGTCGCGACCGATGGGCCATTTAGACATCTTTCGCCGGGACCCGTCCAGACTATCGAGCGGCAGGTCAAGGGACCGGGGCCTTCCGTCGAGCCACGGCGCGCCCCGGCCCGCGACTTAGCGCTTTTATCCGGCCGCCGGGTTCGATATCTTCGCCGCCGGTTGTTTCGGCCAATTGTTATTGCCGATTGTTTTTGAAGGGCAAGGGTTTCATGAAAGTATCCACCAGCGGCATTCGGGTGCAGCGCAATTTTCCCAGCGACGCGGAGGCGATCAGCCACAAGTGGCTGGTCCGGGCCGGCTATATCGTGCAACACGCCAGCGGCATCTATTCCTTCACGCCGCTGTTTTACCGGGTCTACCGCAAGATCTCCCGCATCGTGGAGGCGGAGATCGACCGGGAAGGCGGCCAGCAGTGCCAATTGTCCCTGATCCAGCCGGCCGAACGCTGGGAGGCTTCCGGGCGCTGGGCGGTCTACAAGGCCTCGGGCGTCATGTTCCAGCTGGAGGACCGCAAGGGCGGGCGCTATGGCCTTTGCCCCACGGCGGAGGAGATGGTCACCGACATGGCCACCAGCCTGATCAACAGCCCCAAGCAACTGCCGGTGAATTTCTATCAGCAGCACACCAAGTTCCGCGACGAACTGCGGCCCCGCTATGGCATGGTGCGCTGCCGGGAGTTCACCATGATGGACGCCTATAGCTTCGACATCGACGAGGCGGGGTTGGACGTGGCCTACAAGGCCATGGCCCGGGCCTATCATCAGATCTTTCAGCGTTGCGCCTTGGACTATGTGGTGGTGCAGGCGGATTCCGGCGCCATCGGCGGCTCCAGCTCGGAAGAGTTCATGGCCGTCTGCGAGCTGGGCGAGGACGTCTTGCTGATCGCCGGCGACTACGCCGCCAACGCGGAGCGGGCGGTGTCCCAGCTGGAAGACCTACCGGCCGAGGCGCCCAAGGACCTGGAGATTGTGGCGACCCCTGGCGCCAATACCATCGCCAAGCTGGCCGCCGCCTTGGACATCCCCCAGGCCCGCACCTTAAAGACCTTGATCTACCAAGC